>DXWR01000322.1 GCA_019416775.1 Oscillospiraceae bacterium
GCTGGGTGTGCTGGGAAGTTTGATCAGCATTCGAAAACACATCAAGGTGTGATTCCCGAATCAGGGCAGCAAAAGGAAGGATGTTTCAAATGACCGGCAGAAAAAACCGGCTGGCCCAGCGGTTGCTGGCTGTGGTGCTGACGGCAAGCGTCTGTGTTGCCGGCGGGGCTTGGATGACAGATCCCCCCTCTGTTCAGGCAGAGGGCACCTCAGATTTGGAATCTCAGATTGCCGCATTGGAGCAAAGACGCCAGCAAGCCCAGCAGCAGGCAGCCGCCCTGCAGGACGATATTGACGCCCAACAAGAATTGCAGGAAAATTTGCAATCTCAGATCCAGGTGGTGGAGGAACAAGTTACCCTCTACCAAGCGCAGATCGACAGTTTGGGGATGGAGATCCAAGAGCAGAACAACCGGCTGGATTCCCTGAATATGCAGCTGCAGCAGTCCCAGGCGAAGTGGAATGAGGTGAAAGACCTGTTCCATCAACGGATGCGGGCACTGTACCTGGAGGGGAATACTTCCACTTTGGAATTGCTTTTGGGAGCAGAGTCCTATGCAGATTTCCTTACCCGCAATCAGTACATGAGCAGCCAGGCCAGCAGCGACCAAGCTATGCTGGACGAATTGTTGGCATTAGAACAACAGATGAACGCCGATAAGGCAGAAGCGGAATCCACCCGCAGATCCCTGGAATCCAACCAGGCAGAGGTGGAGTCCTTAAAAGCAGAGCAGGACGCAAAAATTGCGGATCTGGAAACCTTGCAGCAACAGTCGGAGTCGGAAGAAGCCGGATTGCAGCATGACCAGGATTCCTATAACCAGGACGCCGCCCAGTATCAGGCGGAGCTGGATCGGGCCAATGCAGAATTGGAGGCCATTGCTCAGGCTAACGCCAATAAGTATGGAGGAAGCAGCTCCAACAGTCAATCTTCTGAAGAAAGCGCCGGCAGCAGTTCAAATGCCGGAGACAGTTCTTCTCAAGGCGGCTCCACCAGCAGTTCTGGGGGCGGGGAATCTCAAACCGGCGGAAGTGCCGGAGATTCTGCCAGCAGTTCCGGTTATCTTTGGCCCTGTGCCAGCCATACCATATCCA
Source organism: Oscillospiraceae bacterium (assembly GCA_019416775.1). Taxonomy (GTDB): domain Bacteria; phylum Bacillota; class Clostridia; order Oscillospirales; family Ruminococcaceae; genus Egerieicola. Next base: position 1,096 of record DXWR01000322.1, read on the forward strand.
GTTATTACGGCTATCGGGGCGGCAGTATGCACCGAGGATTGGATATCTCGGCTCCCGGCGGTACCCCTATCTATGCCGCAAAATCCGGAGTGGTGATTGTCTCCATGATGGGCTATTCCGGCTCCGGATTTGGGGGCTACGGCAATGTGGTGATGATCCAGCATGACGACGGCACTTACACTCTGTATGCTCATTGTCAAACTCGTTATGTGTCGGAGGGAGACCGGGTAAGCCAGGGCCAAACTATTGCTGCGGTGGGCAACACCGGGGATGTATATGGCGCCAACGGCGGGTACCACCTGCATTTTGAGATCCGGCGGGGAATCTCCTCCAGCACTACGGTGGATCCCCTGGATTATTTGTAAAAACCAAGGAAAGAAAACAAATTGGAGGATAGGTATTGTATGAGGACCGAAAAGCGAGTCAGGGTACGATTGCTTTCATTGCTGTTAGCCCTTTGTCTCTGCGTCAGTGGTGTGTGGATGGGAGCATCTCAAACGGCAACACCGGTGCAGGCAGATCAGACCAGTGATTTGCAGCAAAGGAATCAGGAACTGGAAAGCCAGCGGCAGCAGGTTCAATCACAGATCGATGCTTTGCAGCAGCAGATCGATGAGCAGCAGGCAGTGCAGGACGACCTGCAAAGCCAAATTGATGCGGTGCAGCAGCAGGTGACCCTTTACCAACAGCAAATTGATGGATTGGATGTCCAGATCCAGGAACAAAATGATCGGATTGATTCTTTAACCATGCAGTTGGAGCAATCTCAGGCGCGGCGGCAAGAGGTGGAAGATCTTTTTCACCAGCGGATGCTGGCGTTGTATCTGGAGGGCAATACCTCCACGCTGGAGCTGCTGCTGGGGGCGAAGTCCTATGCGGATTTCCTGACTCGGAGTCAGTATGTGGATAGTCTGGCGGCTAGTGACCAAGCTATGCTGGATGAATTGCTGTCCCTGGAAAACCAGATCAATGCCGATATGGCAGAAGTGGAGCAGACTCGGGATTCCCTGGCGGCTAATCAGGCAGAAGTGGAATCTCTCAAGGCGGAGCAAGACGCCAAAATAGCCGAATTGGACAATTTGCAGAGTCAGTCAGAGTCGGTAGAAGCCGGACTACAGGACAGCCAGGATTCTTTGAAATCGGATGTGGCCCAGTATCAGGCAGAAATTGCAGCCAACAACGCTCAGATTGAGGAGATTGCCCGGGCTAACTCCAGCCAGGTAGATACCGGTACGATTCAACCGGATAACGGGACTTATCTCTGGCCCTGCGCCAGCCATACCATTTCTTCCGGTTATGGTTACCGCTGGGGCAGTATGCACCGGGGCATTGATATCTCCGCCCCTGCCGGCACTCCTATCTACGCTTCCCGCTCTGGAGTCGTAGTGGTTTCCATGATGGGCTATTCCGGCTCCGGTTTCGGCGGCTACGGCAATGTGGTGATGATCCAGCATGACGACGGCACCTATACCATGTATGCCCACTGCCAATCTCGGTATGTGTCGGTAGGTGAGAGCGTACAGCAGGGCCAGGTCATTGCAGGGGTGGGCAGCACCGGAAACTCCACCGGCAACCACCTGCACTTTGAGATCCGGATGGGTGTTTCTTCCAGTACCACGGTCAATCCCATGAATTATTTCTAAAAGGCTACGTATGAGGTGCACCCTTTTCCCTGTCAGTCGGGAAGGGTGTGCCTTTTTTCGGAAAGAAGAACAAAGGAGTCGACGGTTATGAATCGAAAAATCTCCCTGGGGGCCGCAGTGGCCTTTGTGTTAATTGCAGCGGCGGTGGCGGTGTGTGTCACTATGTTTCTCTCTCGTGATACTTTTAACCGGAAAATCAGCAATGTAGAACAGCAGGAACAGATGTATCAGAAGATCCAAAAAATTGATGAGGTGGTCAGCGACAACTCCCTTTACAATGTGGACGGTGAAACCCTGCTCAACGCCATTGGCCAAGGTGTTGTCTCCGGCATTGGGGATCCTTATGCTGTGTACTATTCCAGCAGCCAGTATCAGAAATTGTTGGATCAGCAAAACGGGGATGCTGTAGGTATTGGCGTGTCGCTTCAGGAGGACAGTTCCGGGGATTATGCTGTTGTTGTTCAGGTGTATCAAGATTCGCCGGCGGAATCTGCCGGTTTGCGCCAGGGAGATTTAATTTTAGCAGTAGACGGCACCTCCACTCGTGATTTGGATCTGGCGGAAGTTACCGACACCCTTATTGGTGAAAAGGGTACTTCTGTGAGCTTGACCTATCGTCGGAACGGAAGTGATTCTACCGTGGAGATTACCCGAAGGCAGTTCTCTCAGTCTTCGGTGACATTCCAAGTGGTGGACGGCGATATCGGTTATCTGCGAATCAGCAGCTTTGAAGAGGATACCCCTTCTTTGTTCAACGATGCACTGAATGATCTTCAGGCCCAGCAAGTTCGGGGTTTAGTGATTGATTTGCGGGACAACGCCGGTGGGGACACCAATAGCTGTATGGAGTGCCTGGATCAGCTTCTTCCGGAAGGAGTGTTGGGCTACAGCCGTACCAGTGATGGTCAGCGGCAGATTTTAGCTACCTCTGACAGTAGTGAAGTAGATCTTCCTATGGCGGTGCTGGTGAATGGAAACACGGCCAGCATGGCGGAATTGTTTGCCGTTGCTGTTCGAGATTACGAAAAAGGGGATTTGGTGGGAAACACCACTTATGGCAAAGGGGTGCTGCAAACCCTTTATACTCTGGATGACGGAAGTGCGGTACAGCTCACCACCGCTTACTTTGATCCTCCGGCCAGTGAAAATTTTGATGGGGTTGGCTTAACTCCAGACTATGAGGTGGATTTGGGCCGGGATCAGCTGGCGACTATAGGTTCATTGGATGGAGATGACCAATTAGAAAAAGCGGTATCAGTTCTGCGTTCCTCCTGGATATAAGGAGAAAATCTAGAAAAATCAGAAGAAAGACCTGCCTGGATTCAGGCGGGTTTTCTTTCGTTTAGGAGAAAAACCAGGTTCGACTGATTTTGCTGTTTTTCGAAATAGTTTTGGAAAAGAAGGAAAAACACGACAACTTTCAAAAATAGGGTTGACAACCGAGAAAGTTCATGGTAAGATAGCCTACGTTGTCACGGCGAACGAAAAAAATCAAGCGGGTTT
>DXWR01000323.1 GCA_019416775.1 Oscillospiraceae bacterium
AAGGACGAAACCGACAACGGTTAGTCCCTTAAAGTGTTAAAAAGAGTAACCGTTCAAGGGGCTAGTTTGAGCGGTTACTTCTTTTTTGTCCCACTGAATACGCCGATGGCAGTCACGATCAATGTGAAAAACAAAAATAGATCGGACCAAGTTACGTAGTTCATCCTGCTTCCTCCTTTCAAAGGGAGGAAGTAATTTTTTAGACATCATAAGAATTCACTCACCCCCTTCTTTCATCTCACGTCGAAACGTGGCAAGAAATGAAATGAATGAGGGAGCTAACCGCTGCCGTTGCAGATAGGTGGATCACCTACCGATTTCGTCCTTCTGCCCCGGTAAAACCAGTAGGCAAAAGCCATAAATTTATTATAGCAGGATTGTTTTTTGCTGTCAAATTATTTTAGACAGCGATGGGCGGGCCTTCTCTTGACAGAAGCAAAAAATTTGAGTATCGTAAAAACAAGGAGGCGATAGGTTGGCAAACCTATCAAACCGGCAACGGTTCGTCCCTGGTTAGATTAGTTAGTAACCGCTCAAGGGCTGTTAGAGCGGTTACTTCTTTTTGTCCCCATATAAGAACCGCCATCGATAAGGCAGCTCAAAATACCGGTCTCCTAATTTCACATTGACAATCCGTCTTTTTGCCTGTATCCTAAAAATAACAACCAGGGAAAGGAGCCGCCTTTATGAAACAGCACACATCCATTCTGGCCTTGGCCCTTGCCGGCACGCTGCTGGTTTGCAGTGGCTGCAGTCAGGGGGAAAGAATTCCCGCTTTCCCCGTGGAGCTGACCACTTGTTCCGGTGAAAGGGTGGATGGCAGTCAATATACCATAAATCTGCCCGAGGGCTGGCAGGTTACACAGGCGGGTGACGTTATCATTGCCCAGCGGGAAGAGGACATCCCGAAGCAGTGGCAGGATGCAGCTCCCTATACCATTCAAGTCGTCTGTGATCCTTCCCACACCTGGGAGGGCGCCGACATCCAAGAGGTCTTTACCGGCGGCACTCAGGTGTTTGAGGACCAGATCAACAGCAGTCTGGAATCTCAATACCAGCTGGAGCAGCTGACGAGCGATGACGGGGAGACTAGCGCGCTGGATTATCTGAACCTGCTGACCCTGGAAGACCCGGAAAATCCGCCGGACCGGGTGCACTGGGTAACCAACACCTTGTATCAGGGAGAACACGGCTTGATTGCGGCGCTGGAGTTTGAATATGAATTTATGGGAAAAACCTATCATGAAATCCACTGTTACCGCCAGGATATGCTCTGTACGGTGATGGGCGGCTTTGACGGCAGCCTGGAGCTGTCCAGCGGGGACTTTGTCCTGCAAACTGCCGATACCCTAACAGTACAAGCTCCCCAAGCACAATAAAAAATACCGGCCAAAGCCGGTTCCCTCTGGAATTTCCCTCTGCCAGGCGGCAGGGGGATTTTTATCAAAAACAGCAGACAAAATTTTTAAGCGGCGTGTACATTCTTTTACAAACATACACGCCGCTCACTGCTGTTCACTCTTCATTGGTGATACACACGCCTTTCTTGCGACTTGACTTTTCCGCTTGATCCGAATCTTTTATTTTGATGGCATTCACTGTTGTGATTACCGAATCGTTTTTATTGGATCTTTTTGCAGTTTTGGAAGTCTTACTTAAATTGTCGGGGAATTAGATCCTTTTTTGGGACACGGTTTTCATTACCGTTTTTTCCAGTTCTCTTTTTCTTTCCTTACTTTCTTCATCGGTACTAAGATGAAGATTTCAATTCAGCTTGGTACAATACAAATGGTTTTTACTTTTGATACCGATTGGATCTTGGTCGGAAAAATCCTTGTGGTACAAAACCTTTGCTTTTGCCTACTTACAAAATCTTTGGAGGAAATTCTGTTGCTGGCTGATTTTTTACTTCTGTGTCCTGAATACTTTTGGTAATCCGGACTTTTTGTAAACCCTGTTACCGCTTGCTTCTGTCATCCCAGTATTTCCGCTTTCTGAAATTGCTTTACTTGGAATTTGAATTTTTCTTTGGTGCAGGATACTTTAGAATTGCTTGATTCCGGTGGGAAAAAAGTCGTTTCTTTTTCTCCTGTGAAATTTTCGCGTTCCTTTGTTTTGCTTTTTCGTTTGGCGTTTTTATGGTTTGATTCTTGCAATCAGTGTTTCCGGACCTCTCATTCCGGTACAGAATGACCATTTGAACTTTCAAATTGGGTTCTGTTTATTTTGTTTTTTCCAATTCATCCTTTTAGGCCTTGGATGAGACGGCTGACTAGCGGGGTGGACTCACTCCTTTTCTTTTAAATTTTCTTGAGATAGAACCTCTTCATGGGACTCACATCCTTACCATACCTGACATTGAAAGGATTGCCATTGCATTTCTTTCTCGCAGGAACCGGTGCCGGACTGCTTGCAACCTACATCTTACTTAGGCGGATGATTCGCTTTGGATCTCTGTCAACGATCGTTTCCCCTGGACCGCTGACCTGTAATCCCTGCTTCATGTTGATGCTTACGATTTCCGGCCAGTCCTGCTTGAACTCTTCGGCTCAACCATTGGACCGTACCTCCTGGATGTATTTCGGATAAAGGCCTGATCCCGGATTTTTGGATCTTCTGGGAGAAGATTTTTTCCTGTCCTCCTGGGGTCTGTCCCTGTCCTTTATCTTGTCTATATTATAGCATCCCATTTGGAG
>DXWR01000324.1 GCA_019416775.1 Oscillospiraceae bacterium
CGGATGAACCCCTCCAACGCCGAATACCGGGCCGCTTTAAACCGGATGCAGTATCAGCGCCAGGGCGGTTTCGGCGGCGGCTACGGCACCGACCAAAATCCCTACCGCACCGGCCAGCCGGGACAAAACGGTACCGGGTGCAGTATCTGCGACATCTGCGCCGGGATGGCCTGTGCTAACCTCTGTTGTGACTGCTGCGGCGGCGGCTGCTAAGCAAGGGGGAAAGTTTCATGAAACGGACCCAAAAATTGGCTTTAGGAGGCGTCTTCTCCGGATTAGCGGTGGTGCTGATGTTTTTGGCCAACTTTCTGCCCATGCTGAACATCGCCCTGCCGGCCTTTGCCGGAATGGTGCTGATGCCGCTGATGATCGAACTAAATTGGAAATGGTCACTGACCTCCTATGTGGTATGCTCCCTGCTGAGCCTGCTGCTGATCCGCAACCTGGATTCTCTGATTCTCTTCATCGGGCTGTTCGGCTGGTACCCCATCCTCAAAGGGGTGCTGGAGGGCAGACGGATGAATCGGGTGCTGGAGTACGTAATCAAGCTGGCCAGTTTCAACGTAGCCTTGGCCATCTGCTGTACTCTGGTATTCTTCCTGCTGGGGATCACCGAACTGTTCAGCCAGATCCTGGCCTTCCAGTACGGCATCGTGATTTTCTTTGTACTCATGAACATTGTCTTTCTGCTGTACGATTTCTGCCTGAAACGGGTGGCTCAAGGATATCTGGGATTTGTAAGGCCGAAGATTGTGAAAAAGCTGTTTAAATGAATACCGAAAATGCTTCGGAGTGCAGGGGGGAATCCCCTGCATTTTTATTTTGTCCCCATCTTTTTGTTCTCCCCGAACTGCCGGACTGAAAAATCCGGACAAAATAAAAAGAGGCGGGGACGTCGTCCCCACACCTCTGACAACCTCTTTAAAAGAAGGGCGAAATATCCTTTCAGAACGTTTCGAACCGAAAACTTTCCTTTTGCGCCAATCATCCGAACTGTCCAATTCGGCTTTGCACAAGCTCAATAAGTCCCCCTGATTTTTGCGCAGCAAAATGG
>DXWR01000325.1 GCA_019416775.1 Oscillospiraceae bacterium
AGGTGGTCGGCGGGGAATAAAAAGTTGCCCTTGTTTCGGCTCGTAAGGGCAAAAACAAGGGCAAACAGATAAGGTTTGAATGAAAAACAGGCGTGAAGCCTTGAAAAATCAATGGTTTTTGAGGATTAGATAGTTAAATCCGAATTTGACTTTTGCTACGGGGTGTCGGCAGGAGCCTGCCACGCCTGCAGTTTCCTGTCCCGGCAGCACGGAAGAGCCTTTGCAGTCAATGTAGACTACCTGGACGACAACCGGTATTTAAGCGTCAAAAGCTGGCTGAAAACCGGGGATCTGTTTGGAGCTCAAATGCTTTACGACATCATCCCCAACCAATTAAATCTCTATGACTACGACGCCTTTGCCGCCAACCCCACTAAATTCTTTGCGGTGGCCACCGACTGCCTCACCGGCAAAGCGGAATACTTTCCCATCACCGAAATGCACCGGGACGTGATCAAGGTCCGGGCCTCCAGTTCCCTGCCCCTGCTCAGCCGCATGGTGGAGATCGACGGACGGCCTTATCTGGACGGAGGATTGGCCGACTCCATTCCGGTAGACAAAGCCCGCCAAGACGGCGCCGCCAAACAGGTGGTGGTTCTGACCCGTCAGCCGGGATACCGGAAAGAAAAAAGCGGTTCTCTGCCCCTGGTCCGCCTGCGGTACCGCCGCTATCCCAATCTGGTAAAAACCGTGGCCACCCGGCACATTCGCTACAACCAGACGTTAAAAGAGATTGAAGAGGGAAAAGGCAAAGGAGAGCTGTTTGTCATCCAGCCCCAAGCTCCCTTGGATGTGGGACGCACCGAAAAGAACCGGGAAAAACTCACCGCCGCTTATCTACAGGGCTGGCGGGACGCGGAATGGGCCATGGCAGATCTAAAGAAATTTTTGGAAGAATAGGGAGGATCAGACCGGATGTACCGGATTTTCGTAGTGGAGGATGACCCCATCATCGCCAAAACATTAAAAGAATATCTGGAACGCTGGAACTTTCAGGTGGCGCTGACCGAGGACTTTTCCCAGGTGCTGGCGGAATTCGGCCAATTTGACCCTCATTTGGTGCTGCTGGATATTTCCCTGCCCTTTTTTAACGGCTACTACTGGTGCGGGGAGATCCGCAAAATCTCCAAAGTTCCTATCCTGTTCCTCTCTTCCGCTTCGGATAAACTCAACCAGGTTATGGCCATGAACCTGGGCGGGGACGACTTTATCCCCAAACCCTTTGACTTGGAGATGCTGCTGGCAAAAATCCAGGCACTGCTGCGGCGCAGCTACGACTTTTCCGGTCAAACCGGGTGGCTGAGCTGGAACGGGCTGTTGTTCTCCCCGGGAGAAGGCACGGTGACCCAGGGGGAAAACCGGGAGGAGCTGACCAAAAACGAAAACCGCATCCTTCAGGTGCTGCTGGAAAACCGGGGTCAGACCGTCTCCCGGCAGGTACTGATGAACCGGTTGTGGGAAAGCGACGCCTTTGTGGATGAAAACACCCTGACGGTGAACGTGGCCCGGCTGCGGAAAAAGCTGGAAGCTTTGGGAGCTAAGGGGATGATCAAGACCAAAAAAGGAGAGGGGTATCTGGTGGAATGAAATTTCTTTCCTATCTCCGGGACCGATGGAAGGTGTTCCTGCTGCTTATCCTCTGTCTTGGGGCCTTCACCGGCGTGCTTTTGCTTTACCGGGTGGAGGCGGAAGCCTTAGGGTACGGCCTGTTGGTGGCAGGAATTGGCGTCCTGATTGGATTTTGCATTGACTTCACCCGTTACCGCCGCCGGTTCGACAACCTAAAGCAAGCCAAACTTCAAATCCCCTACGAACTGGACCTGCCTGCTCCCGCCAGTCATCAGGAGAGGGAATATCAGCAGCTGGTGCGCACCTTGTTTGAGCAGTACCGGACCCTGGACACCCAAAGCAGGCAAACCAAGCGGGACACCCAAGATTACTATTCCCTTTGGGTGCATCAAATCAAGGTACCCATTTCCGCCATGGACCTGCTGCTCCAAACCCACCCGGGGCCGGACACTCCAGCGTTGAAGGGGGAATTATTTAAAATCCGCCGGTACGTGGAAATGGTGCTCAGCTTCCTGAGATTGGAAAGCTCCACCACCGATTACCTGATCCGGCGGTACGATTTAGATGAGATCATCAAACAGGGGGTGCGGAAATTCGCCTCCCTGTTTATCCTGTCCCAGGTGAAGCTGAAATTTGAACCCACCAGTTTAACCGTCCTCACCGACGAAAAGTGGCTGGGGTTTGCCTTGGAACAGCTTCTCTCCAATGGGGTGAAGTACACCAAGCCTGGCGGAACGGTGAAGATCTACGCCAAACCGGAACAGATCTTGGTGGTGGAGGACACCGGCATCGGCATTGCCCCGGAGGACCTGCCACGGATCTGGGACAAAGGGTTCACCGGCTTAAACGGACGGATGGAGCAGAAATCCACCGGGTTAGGGCTTTATCTCTGCAAGCGGGTGCTCACCAACCTGGGCCACAGCATTCAAATTTTCTCCCAACCGGGAAAGGGCACCCGGGTAGAGGTGGATTTAAAGCAGAAGGAATTGTGGGTGGAATAGAATCTCCGTTCAAAAGAGCCGGTGGAAAACCGGCTCAGCTTGTCGAAAAAGGTTCTAGATATTTCCGGATTGACCCGCCCTGGGCTGTTCGCCTTTGGGCGGGCGGATTCTGGATCGCTATTTCCACAACTTTATTTCAAACAGAAAGCTAAACCAAGAAATTTAAAAATAAAACAATTTCAATGCAGGGGCTTTGCCCCTTGCATCCCCAGCAGCTTTTTGAAAAAAGCTGCACCAAAAACTTTTAAGTTGACTTTTTCTACAGTCTGAGCCGGTGGAAAACCGGCTTTCTTTTTTGCATATTCTTTTTTACCTGGGAAAAGCTACATCCAAACCATCTCCCAAAACGGAAAGGATGCGCAAGGTTATGACCCCTGAAATTCGTTTACAGCCCAACGGCGACGGCAGCTACGACCTTTTATTGGAATATTCCCGCTGGGACGCGGAATTTGCAAAAGGCTTTGATTTCCGCCAATATTGGCGGCACCCCTCCAAATCCCTGGCCCATCGGGTGCGGCAGGCGGCGGCGGGCGTCAAGATCCGCAGTGTGAAGGTGCTGCTCAGCGGGGTGCTGGTGGCCACCCTGGCGTTTAGCGCCTTTACCACCGCTCTGGCGGCCAGCGACAAATACACCATGGGCTATCTTTACACCGGCACCGACCGGCAGCAGGTGGAATACGTCAACCAAACCGGGGATTCCCTGGACGTGGTTTCCCCCAGCTACTTTGACCTTGCCCAGGACGGCAGCCTCACCCTCAACACCCCCAGCAGCTACTTTGTGGAGCAGATGCACCAGAGTGGACGGAAGGTAGTGCCCTTTTTAAGCAACCACTGGAACCGCACCGCCGGCATCAACGCCTTAAAAGATGTGGAGACCCTATCCACCCAGATTGCTCAGTACGTGGAACAGTACAACCTGGACGGGGTAAACGTGGACATTGAAAACGTCACCCACAACCAACGCAGCCAATACACCCAGTTGGTGCGGCTGTTGCGGGAAAAGATCCCGGAACACAAGGAAGTGTCGGTAGCGGTGGCTGCCAACCCCAACGGCTGGACCGAAGGCTGGCACGGTTCCTACGACTACGCCGCCCTGGCCCAGTACGCTGACCATTTGATGATTATGACCTACGACGAGCACTACGAAGGAGGCGACGCCGGGCCGGTGGCGGGGATCGAATTTGTGAAACAGTCCATCCAGTACGCCCTGCGGCACACCACTCCCGACAAAATCGTCATCGGGGTTCCCTTCTACGGCCGGGTGTGGGGAGTGGACAACACCCGGATCCAAGGCCAAGGGGTAAGTATCAAAACCATCCAGAAGATTTTAGAACAATGCCCCTCCACCGTCACCTACGACACCGCCAGCCAGTCCGTCAAGGCGGAATTCACCGTCCGGCAGGGGGATTCCTTCTCGGTGGGCAGCGGCATCTCCCTGACTCCGGGAAATTATGTGGTGTGGTACGAAAACCATGACTCCTATGAGGAAAAGCTTGCTCTGATTGAAAAATACAATTTGAAGGGAGCGGGAGCCTGGGCCTTAGGGCAGGAAGACGTAACCATTTGGGATCACTACGAGGATTGGGTGGACGGAGAAGGTTCCGGCACCGGTTCCGGGGACAATCAGACTCCCTCCAACCCCACCGGTCTCTATGAAGTGAAGCAAGGGGATACCCTCTGGAAAATCGCCCAGGAACAGCTTGGGGACGGCAACCGCTACCGGGAGATTATGGAACTCAACGGTTTGACCAGCACCGAAATCTATCCCGGCGACCTGCTCCGGCTCCCCGGTCAAACAGAAGACACTCCCTCTACCCCGGACACCTCTCCCACCTACCGGGAATACACCGTCCAACGGGGGGACACTCTCTGGAAGATCGCCCAGTCTCAACTGGGAGACGGCAGCCGCTACCGAGAGATTATGGTCCTCAACGGTCTTTCCAGCGACGTCCTCACCCCCGGCCAGGTGCTGCGGATTCCAGACAGCTCCGGCGGCAGTTCCTCCGCCCCCTCCAATCCTTCTACCCCTTCCAATCCCACTCCCACCTACCGAGAATATACTGTCCAGCGCGGGGACACCCTCTGGAAAATCGCCCAGTCCCAGCTAGGGGACGGCAGCCGCTACCGGGAGATTATGACCCTCAACGGTCTTTCCAGCGACGCCCTCACCCCCGGCCAGGTGCTGCGCATTCCAAGCAGCTCCGGCGGCGATTCTTCCACTCCCTCCAATCCCACCCCCACCTATCGAGAGTACACGGTGCAGCGGGGAGACAGCTTATGGAAGATCGCCCAGTCCCAGCTGGGCAGCGGCAGCCGGTACCGGGAGATCATCAGCCTGAATCATTTGAAAAATGAAACGGTATATCCGGGGCAGGTGCTTCGGTTGCCCAAATAACAAATAAAAGGGAGGAAATCGCTCCTCCCTTTCTCTTATTTTAGAATGATGGCGTCACTGTGCCCGGACGTACTCCCCGGAAACATACCCCCAGTTTCCCTCAATATCCACCTGCACCCAACCGTTGGGAAGGATGCAGATGATCCGGAACAGGTTGCCCTTATTCAGCTTGCGCTTGATGCTGTAATTTAATCCAGGGCCGTTGCGCACCCGAACGTCGTTGCCGGTACAGCTGCCCACCTTATAGGGGCTGAGCCCGGCTTTGTCCAGGTATTGGTTGACCATCCAACCGGTGACAGAGCCCTTTTGAACTTTGCTCCAGCCCCAGCCGTCGTCTGCCAGCCAGGTGAGGGTGTCCCCGGTGTTGGCCTGGGTGAGGACGGCGGCGGCGGTGTGGGCGTCGGCACGGATATTCACGTGTTCTCCGGTGCACCGGACCGTGCTTCCCTCCTGGGGAACTTCCGGGGTCACAGCGGTGTCTCCGTAGAGGCTGCCGATCTCCGCCGGGAAATCCCGGGTGCAGCGGTCCAGGTCTACATTGCCGTTGACTCCGGCCACACTGCCGGTGCTGGTATACTGGTGCATATCCCGCTTCAACGTCGTGTTATAGTTGTCCCGATAATCCGCCAGCCAGATGGTATACTTGGCAGCCAGGGGATCAAAATTCAGGTAATTGGTAAACCAATTAGTGTTGGCATAAACACCAGCCCAATAGCCCGCCTGCTCGACGCTGGAGCAGAAGGTCTGGGCGATTTGGGTACAGGTGTCCCGGCCCAAGGCGGCGGTGGACTGCTCCTCCAAATCATAGTAGACGGGGAAGTCAAACTGCTTTCCTTGAATGCAGGCCAAGCAGGCGTTGGCTTCCTTGGCGGCATCGGCCACACTGTCGGCATAGGAATACCAATAGGCACCAATGTGCAGCCCCACCCCTTTGGCGGCGGCGTAAAATTCGTCGAATTTCCGGTCTTTTTGGGAGATTTCCCGGCCGTACCCCGCCCGGAGAATCACCCCGTAGATCCCTGCGTTTTTCACCGCCAGAAAATCGGTGACGGTATTGTGGTGGGAAAGGTCGATGAGTTGAAATTCAGCCATTGGTATTTTCCTCCTGTTCCGTATCTTTTTTGGGAGCGGTGTAGGTCAAGGCTGCCTGGCTGTCCTTCAGCCCGGCGGTGGTGGGGTCGTTGACGGCATTCCAGACTCCCCACAGACAGCTCACCAACAAATAAGGGTTGGTGACGATTCCCCAAAGCAGCTGCCCCACTCCCTGCCAGCTGGTCAAATCGGCCGGCTGAAGGCTGTGATAGGTCAGGGCAGTGAGCAGGATGGTTCCCACCACCTGCACCCAAAAAATGGGGTTTTTCACCCGCGCCATCCAGTTAATTTTCGTCATGGTTTTTGCTCCTTTCCGTTTTCCCGGAAAAATCCGGGGCCGTACTGTATCCTATGCGGCGGCAGCCAAGCCGGTGCGCGAAAAAGCACCTTTCCGCCTTGCTTTTTGGCTTGCTTTGCCGCCTCCCCTATTTTTAGTGTAGAACGTACGTTCTAATTTGGCAAGTGGTTTTTGAAGCGCAAGAGGAATGGGACCGGTTTTTGGGACAGTTTAGAAAAAGCAAAGCATCTTCCCCGGCATCCTGAAACGTTTTTGCTCCCTGCCGGGTCAAAGTTTGACAAACCGGAGAAAACAAGGTACAATACCAAAAGCGAGCGAAGGGTGCGGCAGCGCCAAGGCCTTACACGGTACAGCGAGGAAAGTCCGAGCATCACAGGACAGGGTACCTGCTAACGGCAGGCGGAGGCGACTCTAGGGCCAGTGCAACAGAAAGAAACCGCAGCGAATGCTGTAAGGATGGAAAGGCGAGGTAAGAGCTCACCGGCGTCCGGGAGACCGGGCGGCCATGTAAACCCTACCCGATGCAACACCGACCGGGATGCTATGGTTGGTCCGGCCGTCCCAAAAGGTGGCACAGAGCAGCGGCGGCGACGCCCTGCCAAGATAGATTGCCGCAACAACAGAACTCGGCTTACCGCTTCGGTCGCGTTTTTCCGCCCTGTTTGGGGCGGATTTTTTTGCGCCAAAATCGGTCATTTTTCTGGCTAAAATTGGCTTGTTTTGGCTGAAATTCTTTGCTTTTGATCAAAATAGAGAAAATTCACCCACTAATTCCTTTCGGATTCCGGAGAAAAGTAAAATTTGTCCGGACAATTTGATCTTATTTGGGCATTTACTTGTTTGAAACGAGCAAAACGATCAAAATTGAGCGGAAAAAATCAGTCGTTTCAGTGAAAAATCTGGCGGATTTTTCGTGAATTTTGGGAACAATTTCATTCGTATTGTCTAATTCGCCCTGTATTTTTTGACATTGTTTACTCTTTTATACAAACTGCACAAATTTCATGGTGAAAGTTTGTTACTGATTTTGACTGATTTTGATTGACTGGTGCTCGTTTGCATGGTAAAATAAAAGCGATGAAACGGCAAAGAGGTGAAAAAACCATGTTAACCCAGGAACGGCACAGCGAGATCATCAAGATCGTCAACGAACGCAAATCCGTCTCGGTGGTGGAGTTGGCCCATCTGTTGGACAGCAGCGAATCCACCATCCGCCGGGACTTAAACCTGCTTCACGAACAGGGACAGATCAACAAAGTCCACGGCGGCGCCACCAGCATTTTAAACAACTACATCGTCGCCGAGGAAACGGTGGACGAAAAAGCCCAGCGGTGCATTGAGGAAAAAAGCCGCATCGGGCTGTATGCCGCGGGACTGATCCAACCCGGGGAACTGGCTTTCATCGATGCAGGCACTACCACCTACTGCATGGCCAGCAACCTGGCAAATCCCGACACGGTGTACGTTACCAACGGCATCAGCCACGCCAAGCTGCTGGGACAGAAAGGCTGCCGGGTGTTTGTTCTGCCGGGAACCCTGCGGGGCCGCACCGAAGCGATCATTGGCGGAGAAGCCAACGATTACCTCCAGCGGTTCAACTTCACCAAAGGGTTTTTCGGCACCAACGGCATCAGCCTGCAAAACGGGCTGACCACCCCGGATCTAGACGAAGCCAGAACCAAGTCCGCAGCCATGGCCCGGTGCAAACAGTGCTACGTGCTGGCGGATCCCAGCAAGTTTCAGGTGGTCACGGCAGTGACCTTCGCCCAGCTGGACGACGCCTGCATCATCACCACCAAGCTGGAAGACAAGCAGTTTAAACTGAAAACCGAAATTGTGGAGGTGGATCAATATGATTTATACCGTAACCTTTAACCCCAGTTTGGACTACATCATCCATGTGGAGAATTGGCGGCAGGGTGAAGTGGTCCGCACCAGCCGGGAACAGATCTATCCCGGAGGCAAGGGAATCAACGTGGCCATTGTCATGCAGAACCTGGGATTTCCCACCCGAGCCCTGGGATTTTCTGCCGGGTTTACCGGCAAGGCCCTGGAACAGATGCTGGTCCAGTACGGCTGTGAAAGCAGGCTCATTCCCATCGAAAACGGGTTCACCCGAATCAATGTAAAGCTCAAGTGCCCCAACGAGGAGAAGGCCAAGAGGGAAACTGACATCAACGGTCAGGGGCCGGATATCTCCAAGGAGCACATCGACGCACTCTTTGCCCAGTTGGAGGAGATGGGGCCGGAGGATGTGCTGGTACTGGCGGGAAGCATTCCAAACACCCTTCCCGAAGACATCTACCAGCAGATCATGGCCCAGATGGAGCCCAAAGGCATCCGCATTGCGGTGGACGCCACCAAGGATCTTCTGCTCAACGTGCTGCAGTACCACCCCTTCCTAATCAAGCCCAATAACCACGAATTAGGCGAGATGTTTGGGGTGGAGATTGAAACCGATGAAGATCTGGTGTTCTACGCCAAGAAGCTCCAGGAGCGGGGAGCCAGAAACGTACTGGTTTCCCTGGCGGCCAAAGGTGCGCTGCTGCTCACCGAAACCGGAGAAATCTATCAGAGCCTGCCCCCGGATGGCAAAGTGAAAAATTCCGTCGGCGCCGGAGACTCTATGGTCAGCGGCTTTTTGGCCGGTTACCTGAACACCGGGAATTACAAGGAAGCCTTAAAGATGGGCCTCTGCACCGGTTCCGCCACCGCCTTTGAGGATTGGCTGGCCACCAAGGAACAGGTCCAGGCGGTGTACGACAGGTTTACCTTAACCTGCTAAAATCCGGACGAAAGGAGCGCTGTCCTCCATAACCGGCAGCAAATAAAGAAAAGGAGTAAGGATCATGCGTATTATTGACTTGCTGTCCCCAAAAGGCATTGACCTGAATGTCAAGGTCTCCACCAAGGAACAGGCCATTGACAAACTGGTTTCTTTAATGGATGCAACGGGAAAAATCAGCGACATTGCTGCTTATAAGGCAGCAGTGAAAAAGCGGGAGGAAGAGGGAACCACCGCTATGGGCGAAGGGGTCGCCATTCCCCACGCCAAAACCAGTGCGGTAAAGGAGCCCGGCCTGGCGGCCATGCTGGTGCCGGAAGGCTGTGACTACGACACCCCCGACGGGGAGCCGGCCAAGCTGTTCTTCTTAATCGCCGCCCCCAATACCGAGGACAACGTCCACCTGGATGTGTTGGCACAGCTGTCCATCCTGCTGATGGACGATAACTTCCGGCAAAACCTGATGGCGGCGAAAACCGTAGATGAATTTTTAAAGGTCATCGACGATGCGGAAACCGCCAAGGACGGAGAAGTGAAGGAAGAGTCCGCCAACGGCTACACCGTGCTGGCGGTCACCGCCTGCCCCACCGGCATCGCCCACACCTACATGGCGGCGGAAGCCCTGGAACAGGCCGGCAAGAAGCTGGGGATCTCCATTAAGGTGGAGACCGACGGCTCCGGCGGTGCAAAGAATGTGCTCACTGCCGATGAAATTGCAGGCGCCAAATGTATCATCCTGGCCACCGACACCAAGGTACCCACCGCCCGGTTTGATGGGAAAAAGGTGATCCAGGTGAAGGTTGCCGACGGCATCCACAAATCCGAAGAACTGGTTACCCGGGCTGCGGCAGGTGACGGTGAAGTGTACCACGAAGCCGGCGGCAGCAAAGCTTCCTCCGAAGAAGAAAAAGGCGGCGTAGGCCACCAGATCTATAAGCACCTGATGAGCGGCGTCAGCCATATGCTCCCCTTCGTCATCGGCGGCGGTATCCTCACCGCTCTGGCCTTTTTGGTGGATACCATCTGTGGCTACGGCAGCGTAGGTGCCGACTTCGGTATGGTGACTCCTCTGGCGGCCTTCTTTAAGACGGTGGGCGGCCTGGCTATGGGCCTGATGGTTCCGGTACTGGCGGGCTACATCGCCTACTCCATCGCCGACCGTCCCGGTTTGGCGGTAGGTTTCACCGGCGGTTTGATCGCTGCCAACGGCAACGCTTTGGTGGAGTTCACCCACATCGACGAAATGGGCGGCTTCCAAAACTTCTTGGGCAACTACCTGTTCAACAACTCCGGCAACACCGTATCCGGCTTCTTAGGCGGTTTGGCCGCCGGTTTCCTGGCTGGCTTTATCGTCCTGGGATTGGAAAAGCTCTGCGCCAAGCTGCCCCCCTCTTTGGAAGGCATTAAACCCACCCTGATCTATCCCTTAGTGGGTATCTTCGTCATCAGCGTTTTGATGTACTTCATCTTCAACCCCATCATCGGCGTGATCAACACCTGGCTGAGCAATATGCTGCTGGCGATTTCCGGCGCCGGTTTGATGATCCTGCTGGGCTTGATTTTGGGTGCTATGATGGCCATCGACATGGGCGGTCCCATCAACAAGGCGGCTTACGTCTTCGGCACCATGTGCCTGGGCATGGCTGCGGACAATGCGGCGGCTGCCAACGACTACTACATGATCATGGCCGCTATCATGGTGGGCGGCATGGTGCCTCCTGTGGGCATTGCCTTGGCCACCACCTTCTTCCCCAACCGGTTCACCATCGCGGAACGGAACTCCACCGTTTCCAACTACCTGATGGGCGCTTCCTTCATTACTGAAGGCGCCATTCCCTTCGCGGCATCTGACCCGCTGCACGTGATTCCCGCTACCGCAGCAGGCGCCGGCGTGGCCGGTTTACTGTCCACCCTGTTCGGCTGCACCTTGATGGCTCCCCACGGCGGCGTGTTCGTATTCGCCACAGTAGGCAACCCCTTCATGTACATTGTTGCCTGGCTGGTGGGCAGTGTGGTGACCATGCTGCTGCTGGCTCTGCTGAAAAAGCCCCGTCCGGAATATGCTGCAGAAAAAGCGGCTGCGGACGCCAAAAAAGCGGCTGCCAAAGCTGTTAAGGCTGCAAAGTAACTTCATCGCAACCCCTCATCCGAGGCACACCATAAAAATCAAAAAGGAGTGGTATTCCCATGAAGCAGTTTAGTTACGTGATCACCGACAAAGAAGGCATCCACGCCCGTCCCGCTGGACTGTTCGTCAAGCAGGCAGGCAAGTATTCCAGCAAGATCACCATCGCCAAGGGCGAAAAGTCCGGCGACGCCAAGCGGATCTTTTCTGTGATGGGCCTGGGCGCCAAGATGGGCGAAACGGTCACCATCACCTGCGACGGTCCCGATGAAGCAGACGCCGCTGCCGCCCTGGAAGCCTTCATGAAAGAAAATCTGTAAT
>DXWR01000326.1 GCA_019416775.1 Oscillospiraceae bacterium
TCCGGTTAACCAAAAGTGAATTGGAAATTATGGAGGTATTGTGGCAGGCAAATCGTCCTCTGTCCCGAGGATTCATCATCAGCCACGCACCGCATCGCAGTTGGAAAGACAGTTCGATTCATATTTTACTCAACTCCATGCTGGATAAAGGCGCCATTGAAATTGTGGGCTTTGAACAGACCGGCCGCCGTATTGCCAGAACATTTCTCCCCACCATTTCTCCCGACGAGTATTATGTGATGCAGATTAAATGCCGCAACATCTACACTCGGGAAAGCCTCCCTAATTTAATCAGCGCTTTGATTGCCGATGACGTAGACGACCAATTGTTGGACAAACTGATTCAAGTCATCCAGGAACGAAAAGAAAAACTGCACAACGAACAAAAAGACTGAAACAAATTATCTCCAAACAAAAACCACCTATCCTATTGCAGGACGGGTGGTTTTTTCATTGGTCTTTTCGATTAGGCGCAAGATTGGCTGTTGCCGGAAATCACAATCTCGCCCTGGGAATTGGGATCGTCCCGGATGATTTCCCCCACCGCCGGCACCTGAATGGTGCCGGACAAAGGATTTTTAATGCTGATCACTGGGGTGGTGATGGCGGCTTCTACCTGGGATTTTTCAAAGCAGAGATCGGCATTTTCCATTTGGCAGTCAATGAGGGTCAGGTTTTTGCAGTAGCAGAAGGGCTGGGTGCCTTTAATCTTACAGTGGATCAGGGTCAAGCCATCGGAGTACCAAGCTAAGTATTCCCCATTGATCACACTGTCCCGCACAGTGACATTCTTGGCGTGCCAAAAAGCATCCTTGGTATCAAAATTGCACCGTTCAAACTGGGCATTTTGGATGTACTGAAAGGAATACTTGCCGGTCAGCTGCACATTGGTAAAGGTGAGGTTTTCCGAGCGCATCATAAAATATTCGCTTTCGGCGCTGCTGTCCTCCATGGTAATATTGTTTACCGACCAACCAAATTCCGGGGAAACGATATGGCAATGTTTCATGGTGATGTCACTGCATTCCCGCAGGGCCTTGATCCCGTGAAGTTTGGTATTTTCGATGGTGGCCTGGTGGGTATACCACAATGCAGCCCGGCAGAGCGGGGTCATTTCACTGTCCCGAATCACCAAATTATGATCGTGCCAGAAGGGATAACGGAGATTGAAATAGCAGCGCTCCGTCTGGATATTCCGGCTTTCCTTAAAGGCGCTCTCCCCATCGGCAGGACCGTCAAAGCGGCAATCCTGGACCACCACCCCATCACTGCCGTACAAAGCCCGTTCTTGGTCAAAGGTTTGATTTTGGATGAGTTTCATCTGAAAGCCTCCTGAATTGCTGTTTTCTCATTCCGGCGAACTCCCCTTCGCCGGTTTTCAAATACCATTATAGTACACTTTGGAAAAAAAGGCAAATACCTATCTTTCATGTCCAAACATGCCAAAAAGGTATGTAAACAAGGCAGAGCAGGCAGAAAAACAGCCGATGCTGCAACACACCGGCCGTTTCTGAAACTGGGATTTATTCTGCGTCCTTGTTTTTCTTGCGGGCATTCATTTCGTTGATGGCGTCCTTCCGGGAGAAGTTCAGCCGTCCCTGGTCGTCGATTTCGGTGACCTTCACAATAATCTGGTCTCCCACGCTCACCACATCTTCCACCCGGTTGACCCGATGGTTTTCCAGCTGGGAAATGTGAACCAAGCCTTCCACTCCGGGAGCAATCTCCACAAAGGCGCCGAAGTTCATCAGCCGAGTCACTACACCGGAATACAGGCCGCCGATTTCCGGGCCATTGGCAATGGTTTCCACAATAAACAACGCCTGCTTGCAGCCTTCCATATCCAGGCCGGAGATGACGCACAAACCGTCGTCGTTGATGTCGATCTTGCAGTCGCACTCGGTGCAGATTTTCTGGATTACGCTGCCGCCCTTGCCGATGACGTCCTTGATCTTGTCCACCGGCACCATGGTCTGCACCACTTTGGGGGCGTATTTGCTGACCTCCGGACGGGGTTTGTCAATGGCTTTGGCCATCACTTCGTCCAGGATATAAAGACGGGCTTTCCGGGTCTTTTCAAAGGCTTCCTTGATAATGTCCATGGTCAGGCCGTCCACCTTAATGTCCACCTGAATGGCAGTGATGCCGTTGTGGGTGCCGCCCACCTTAAAGTCCATGTCACCATAGAAGTCTTCCAAGCCCTGGATATCCACCATGGTGGTAAAGCTGCCGTCTTTCTTGGTGATCAAGCCGCAGGAAATACCGGCAACAGGGGTGCGGATGGGAACGCCGGCATCCATCAAGGCCAGAGTAGAGCCGCAGATAGAGCCCTGGGAGGTGGAGCCGTTGGAGGACAGCACTTCGCTCACCACACGAATGGCGTAGGGGAAGTCTTCCAAGCTTGGCAGCACCGGCACCAGTGCCTTTTCCGCCAAAGCGCCGTGACCGATTTCCCGGCGGCCGGGGCCACGGGAAGGACGGGTTTCTCCCACACTATAGGAGGGGAAATTGTAATGGTGCATATAACGCTTGTGATCGTGCTCGTCCAGGCCGTCCAGATTCTGCATATCCCGAATGGAGCCCAGGGTGGCAATGGAAAGCACCTGGGTCTGTCCACGGGTGAACAGGCCGGAACCGTGCACCCGAGGCAGCAAGCCTACTTCCGCGCTGAGAGGACGGATTTCATCCATCCCCCGGCCGTCTACCCGCTTGCCTTCCAGCAGCCATTCCCGAACGATCCGCTTTTGCAGCTTATACATACACTCATCCAGCTGGGTCTTGGAATCAGGGTATTTCTCCTCCAACTGGGTATACACCCTATCGTAAATGGGCTGCAGCCGCTCATCCCGGACATTTTTGTCGTTGGTGTCCAAAGCCACCTTCACATCGTCATAGGCAATGGCGGCCACGTCGTCCAGCATTTCAAAGGGCAGGTCCACGTGTTCGTATTCAAACTTGGGTTTGCCTACCTGGGCCTGGATATCGGCGATAAAGGCCACCATCTTCTTAATTTCGGTGTGAGCCAAGGCAATGGCGTCCAGCATCACATCTTCCGGTACCTCATCGGCGCCGGCTTCGATCATCACAATCTTTTCCGCACTGCCGGCTACGGTGAGGTTCAGCTTGCTCACCTTCCGCTGTTCGGTGATGGGGTTGAGCACCAATTCCCCATCCACCAAACCAACGCTGACGGTGGCAATGGGACCGTTGAAGGGAATGTCAGAGATGGATACCGCAATGGAAGCGGCCAGGGAACCGGTGATTTCCGGGGCGTTGTCCACATCGCTGGACAGCACTGTCATGACGATGGTGACGTCGTTGCGCATATCCTTGGGGAACAGCGGACGCATGGGACGATCCACCATCCGGCTGGTAAGGATGGCGTTTTCACTGGGACGGGATTCCCGCTTTAAAAAGGAGCCGGGAATCTTACCCACACTGTACAGTTTTTCCTCGTAATCCACGCTCAACGGGAAAAAGTCGATGCCTTCCCGAGGCTTGGCGGAGGCGGTGACATTGCCCATGACCACCGTGTCGCCATACTGCACCCAGCAGGAGCCGTTTGCCAATTCGCAGGTCTTCCCTACGGTGACTTTCAGCGGCCGCCCGGCAAAGGTTGTTTCAAACACTTGCTCTTTGTTTGCCATAATTGAACCTCCTTGATTCTTGTCGGGGAATTTGGGAAGGCTGAATTTTAGCAAGAAACCCTGAGCTCTTTGGGAAAAGCCGACGGTTTTTTGCTAAAAGGAAGCCAACCCACCCTACTATTATAACAAAAAAGGCGGATGTACACAATACACCCGCCACAGTTTATCGAAAAGAATTTTTCCATAAACTAATCGATTCAAAACTTCCGCTTTACGCGCGCCGAGACTTACTTGCGCAGGCCCAGCTTTGCAATGCAGGCACGGTACCGCTCGATGTCGGTCTTCTTCAGGTAAGCCAACAGGTTGCGGCGGTGACCAACCATCTTCAACAGGCCCCGGCGAGAGTGGTGGTCGTGGGGATGCACTTTGAAGTGCTCCTGAAGATCATTGATGCGCTTGGTGAGAACCGCGATCTGCACTTCCGGAGAACCGGTGTCGGTGTCGTGGAGCCGGTTGGCGGCGATAACTTCGTTCTTTTCTTCTTTTCTTAACATGGTGCTTCACCTCATTTTAAATTTACCCCTGCCTGTTTGCCCGGCGGCAAGGGCATTCGCTTTGTCTTAGTAAGGGGCAGGCAAAACTCCGCTGCGCGGCTTATTCCCGCAAACCATGACAAAGTACTTATACTATACCACAACTTTTTCCGCTTGTAAACCCCCTATTTTCATTTTGGCAGGAAAAAGCCCGGCAACAAGCCGGGCTCTCCAAAAGAGATTATGCGTCGATCCAATCAGGATCCACCCATTCCTGCTTGGTTTCATTCCAACGCCGATAT
>DXWR01000327.1 GCA_019416775.1 Oscillospiraceae bacterium
AAAATGCGGTATACTGAAGCTGAAGAAATTCCCGGATGCATTCCGGAAAACCGCCTCAGGAGGTGTCAGTATGAATCGAATCATTACCATTGGACGGCAGTTTGGCAGCGGCGGACGGGAATTGGGCCGCCGGGTCGCCCAGGCATTGGACATTGCCTATTACGACCGGGAAATCGTCACCGAAATCGTGAACCGAACCCAGCTTTCCGAAGCCTATGTTCAGCAGGTGGTGGAGCATCGTCCCAATCCCCTTTATCCCATCACCATCGGTCAAAGTTTTCCCCTTTTGCTGGACCCTACCTGGGAGATGAATCGTTCCATTTATCGGGAGCAAACTAATGTAATCCTAGAAATGGCCAAAAAGTCTGATTGTGTGATCGTGGGACGTTGTGCCGATGATATTTTAAAGGATCATCATCCACTGCGTTTGTTTGTGTATGCTCAGATGGAACACCGCCTCCGCCGCACGCGCAAATATGCTTCCCCCGACGAACAGCTCAGTGAGAAACAGCTCCAAAGGAAGATTTTGGATATGGACAAGAACCGGGCTCAGTATTACCGCCTTTACACCGGGAAAGAGTGGGGAGATAAAGAGAATTACGATCTCTGCCTGAATACCACCGGCATGGAAATGGTAACTTTGGCGGATTGGGTGGCACAGTTGGCAAAAAATTGGTAACGGCATTTGGACGCACTGTCATTTCGGGCGGTGCGTCTTTTTGTATAAAAACCGCTGGCAAAGTGACGCTAAGTAAATTGTTCAGAAGGTTAAAAGAAATCGGTTGGTCACAAGAAAGCTTTCTTTTTGTTGTATCATAAACTTGCGGTCTGGAAACTGTAAGAGAGAGCAGACGATCCAGATCTTGTGGCGGGATTTTACGCATCTTTTTCACGTTTCCAATCGGAGGTTCTTTTTTACCTGTTTCTTACATTTCTTCCGGCAAACAAACCAAATTCCGGTCTAAAAAGTATCCGCCGCTATTCAATCTGCCAAAGTTTTTTCCGAGGCTTGACTTTTTCCGTTTTCTGGTGTTTAATTAGTATCGGTTGACTGCGCCAAAAGCAGGTCGGCCAAGCAAAACCAATTATCCGGTTATTCTTTGAGTAAGGAGGTGCGATATGCCTACTTTTAATCAGCTCGTCCGTAAGGGCAGAGAAGTTTCCGTTAAGAAGAGCGGCGCTCCGGCGCTGAATGTGGGGTACAACTCCATGAAGAAGCAGCCCACCAAGGTGTGCTCTCCTCAAAAGCGGGGTGTCTGCACTGCTGTGCGTACTATGACTCCGAAAAAGCCTAACTCTGCGCTCCGTAAAGTGGCTCGTGTGCGTTTGACCAACGGCACCGAAGTGACCGCTTACATTCCGGGCGAAGGACACAACCTGCAGGAGCACAGCGTGGTGCTGATCCGTGGCGGCCGTATTAAGGACCTGCCTGGCTGCCGGTACCACATCATCCGCGGCACTCTGGATACCCAGGGTGTGGCAAAGCGGATGCAGGGCCGCTCCAAGTACGGACAGAAGCGTCCGAAGGCTGGAAAAGGAAAGTAAGCGTCACGCTCCAAACGCCGGTTAGAGTAATAAAGATTACCTAATTTGGCAAAACGGGAGTTGCTTGCTTTCGAGTACCGATGAATTCATTCTTATGAAGGAGGGAAGCGAAATGCCAAGAAGAGGTAAAATTGCCAAGCGCGAGGTGCTGCAGGATCCGGTGTACGGTTCCGAACTGGTCACCCGGCTGGTGAACAATGTGATGCTGGACGGCAAGAAGGGCGTAGCTCAGAAGATCGTTTACGGTGCATTTGAAATTGTTGAACAGAAGAGCGGTAAGGCTGCTCTGGAAGCTTTTGACGAAGCCCTGAACAACATCATGCCCACTCTGGAAGTCAAGGCCCGCCGTGTAGGCGGCGCCACCTACCAGGTGCCTATGGAAGTCCGGCCTGCCCGCCGTCAGACCCTGGGTCTGCGCTGGCTCACCACCTATGCAAGAGCTCGTGGCGAAAAGACCATGAAAGAACGTCTGGCCGGGGAAATCCTGGACGCCATGAACGGCAACGGCGGTGCCTGCAAGAAGCGGGAAGACACCCACAAGATGGCCGAAGCCAACAAGGCCTTCGCCCACTACAGATTCTAATCTGAAAAGAGAAGAAATCTGCATTGTTTTATTTAACCCTTTGGTGTTAAATAGTTGACGCAATCGTGTTAAAAGGAGATCACAAGTTATGATGCCAAGAGATGTATCTCTGGACCTGACCCGCAACATCGGTATCATGGCTCACATCGACGCCGGTAAGACCACCACCACCGAACGTATTTTGTTCTACACCGGTATCAACCGGAAGATCGGTGAGGTGCATGACGGTGCGGCTACCATGGACTGGATGGTGCAGGAGCAGGAGAGAGGGATCACCATCACCTCTGCCGCTACCACCACCCACTGGAAAGGCCATCGGATCAATATTATTGATACCCCCGGCCACGTGGACTTTACCGTGGAAGTACAGCGCTCTCTGCGGGTGCTGGACGGCTCTGTGACGGTGTTCTGCGCCAAGGGCGGTGTGGAGCCTCAATCCGAAACCGTTTGGCGTCAGGCCAATGAATATCATGTTCCCCGTATGGCCTATGTCAACAAAATGGACATTATGGGCGCTAACTTCTACAACGTGGTGGACATGATGCTGGACCGCTTGAAGTGCAATGCGGTTCCCATCCAGCTCCCCATCGGGGCCGAAAGTGACTTTAGAGGCATTATCGACCTGGTGGAAATGGACGCTGTGATCTACAAAGACGACCTGGGCAAAGACATGGAAATCGTGGAAATCCCCGACGACATGAAGGAAAAAGCTCAGGAATATCGGGATAAGCTGCTGGAAGCCTGCGCTGAGCAGGACGAAGAGTTTATGATGAAGTATCTGGAAGGCGAAGAGATTTCCGTTGCGGAAATCAAGGCTGCTCTGCGCAAGGGCACCATCGCCAACGAGATCGTTCCGGTGACCTGCGGCACTTCTTATAAAAATAAGGGTGTGCAGAAGCTGTTGGACGCCATCATTGACTATATGCCTTCTCCGCTGGATGTGCCTCCCATTAAGGGCATCAATCCGGACACCGATGAAGAAGAAGTCCGGCACTCTTCCGATGACGAGCCCTTTGCGGCTCTGGCGTTTAAAATCGCCACCGACCCCTATGTGGGTAAACTCTGCTTCTTCCGTGTGTACTCCGGTATCATCACCACCGGTACCACCGTTTACAACGCCAACAAGGACGACAACGAACGGATTGGCCGTATCCTGCAGATGCACGCCAATCACCGGAAGGACATCGACTGCTGCTACGCCGGTGATATTGCCGCTGCGGTTGGTTTGAAGAATACCACCACCGGCAATACCCTCTGCGATCCCAAGCACCCCATCATTCTGGAAAGCATGAACTTCCCGGAACCGGTTATTGACTTGGCTATCGAGCCTAAGACCAAGGCTGGTCAGGAAAAGCTGGGCATTGCTTTGGCAAAGCTGGCAGAAGAAGACCCCACCTTCAAGACCTGGACTGATGAAGAAACCGGCCAGACCATCATCGCCGGCATGGGCGAGCTGCATCTGGATATTATCGTGGACCGTCTGCTCCGTGAATTTAAGGTGGAAGCAAACGTGGGTGCTCCTCAGGTTGCCTATAAGGAAACCATCACTGCTCCTGCGGATGTGGATATGAAATACGCTCGTCAGTCCGGCGGTAAGGGTCAGTACGGTCATGTTAAGATTCGCGTGACCCCCAACGAATCCGGCAAGGGTTACGAGTTCATTAACTCCATTGTGGGCGGCGCCATTCCGAAAGAATATATTCCTGCGGTGGACGCCGGTATTCAGGGTGCAATGCAGGCCGGTGTGCTGGCCGGCTATCCTGTGGTCGACGTGAAGGTAGAACTGTACGACGGTTCTTACCATGAAGTGGACTCTTCTGAAATGGCATTTAAGATCGCCGGTTCTATGGCGTTCAAGGAAGCCATGCGCAAGGGCAAACCCGTTATTCTGGAACCCATTATGAAGGTAACGGTCAACGTTCCCGAAGAATATATGGGCGACGTCATCGGCGATATCAACTCTCGCCGTGGCCAGATCCAGGGTATGGAAGCCCGCAACGGTGCACAGCAGATCAACGCCTCTGTGCCCCTGTCCGATATGTTCGGTTACTCCAACGACCTGCGTTCTAAGACCCAGGGTCGTGGCCAGTATGTGATGGAGCCCAGCCACTATGTGGAAGTGCCCAAGAGCATTGCTGAAAAGATCATGAGCGGACGCAAGCAGAACGGTTAAGCAAATTTGCAAACCTCAATGCTTTGTTTTCAAAAAAAGGCTTGTATTTTGGTGGGATTGTGGTATAATGTTACCAAACGTATGCCCTGTCCCGCTGTACAGGTCGGTTTTGAGAACTATTTCAGTTTGAATTAGGAGGAAAACACCAATGGCTAAGCAAAAATTCGAAAGAACCAAGCCCCATGTCAACATTGGCACCATCGGCCACGTTGACCACGGCAAGACCACTTTGACCGCAGCCATCACCAAGTATCTGTCCTTGCTGGGCGATGCTGAGTTCAAAGATTACTCCAACATTGACTCTGCTCCCGAAGAAAGAGAAAGAGGCATCACCATCAATACTGCTCACGTGGAATACGAGACTGCAAATCGTCACTATGCCCACGTTGACTGCCCCGGGCACGCCGACTATGTGAAGAACATGATCACCGGTGCTGCTCAGATGGACGGTGCTATCCTGGTTGTCAGCGCTGCTGACGGCCCGATGCCCCAGACTCGTGAACACATCCTGCTGTCCCGTCAGGTCGGCGTGCCCTACATCGTGGTTTACCTGAACAAGGCTGACCAGGTGGACGACCCCGAACTGCTGGAACTGGTGGAAATGGACGTTCGTGACCTGCTCAACGAGTACGACTTCCCCGGCGACGACACCCCCATCATTGTTGGTTCCGCTCTCCAGGCTCTGGAAGCTCCCAACGATCCTAACGATCCTGCTTATGACTCCATCAAGCAGCTGATGGATGCTGTGGACGAATATATCCCCACTCCCGAACGTAAGGCTGACCTGCCCTTCCTGATGCCCGTGGAAGACGTGTTCACCATCACCGGTCGTGGTACTGTTGCGACCGGCCGTGTGGAACGTGGCCAGCTGAAGACCGGCGACGAAGTGGAAATCCTGGGCCTGACCGAAGAACGTGCCAAGACCGTTGTTACCGGTATTGAAATGTTCCGTAAGACCCTGGACTACGCAGAAGCCGGCGACAACATCGGCGCTCTGCTCCGTGGTGTTCAGAGAAACGAGATCGAAAGAGGTCAGGCTCTGGCGAAGCCCGGCACCATTCATCCTCACACCGAGTTTGAAGGCCAGATCTACGTTTTGAAGAAAGATGAAGGCGGCCGTCACACCCCCTTCTTCAACAACTATCGTCCTCAGTTCTTCTTCCGTACCACCGACGTAACCGGCACCATCGCTCTGCCCGAAGGCACTGAAATGGCTATGCCTGGCGATAACGTGACCATCTCTGTAAAGCTGATCACCCCCATCGCCATCGAAGAAGGCCTGCGTTTCGCTATCCGTGAAGGTGGCCGTACCGTTGGTTCCGGCGTTGTTTCCAAGATCAATGCCTAATTCCAGTTCGGTAGAAGCTAGATTCTAACGATGATAAAGTCCTGCATCCTTAATTGGGTGCAGGATTTTTTGTTTGTCCGTTTTCTTTCCAATATTTTCAAATTGACATCTCCACCTCCCGGTGTTATACTTAAAAAGAACAAACGTTCCTGATTTGAGGAGGTAAGCTCATGGACCGGGTCATTTTGCACTGTGACTGCGACTGTTTCTATGCGTCGGTGGAGATGCTGTATCATCCGGAATACCGGCATCGTCCCATGGCGGTGGGGGGAGATCCTACCCGGCGGCATGGGATTGTTCTGGCGAAAAATCAGGCGGCTAAAATGCAGGGAGTGAAAACCGGGGAAGCCTTGTGGCAGGCTCAGCAGAAATGTCCGGATATTGTTTTCCTGCCCCCTCGATTTTCCCTTTACCAGCAGCATTCCGCCGCCGTGCGGGAGATTTTTGGCCGGTATACCGATCAGATTGAAGCATTTGGTTTGGATGAATGCTGGTTGGATGTGACGGGATCTCAGCGGTTGTTTGGAGATGGGGCATCCATCGCCCGACAGATTCAAAAACAGGTGTGGCAGGAGCTGGGAATTACTCTGTCGGTAGGGGTAAGCTTCAATAAGATCATCTCCAAGTTGGGCTCTGATTACTGCAAACCCAACGGCATTACTCTGCTGTCTCGGGAGGCGCTTCCTAAATTGGTGTGGCCTTTGCCGGTGGAGCGGTTATTGATGGTAGGTCCGGCCACCACTGCGCTGTTGAAACGGAAAGGCATCACCACCATCGGCCAGCTGGCCAATGCCAATCCTGCTGCACTAAAAAACTGGATGGGAAAGCGGGGGGAGCTGCTTCACGCCTATGCCAATGGCTGGGACAACAGCCCAGTGGCTCGGTTTGATGAACTGCAGCTGGTAAAGTCCATCGGCAACAGCACCACCACCTGTCGGGATCTTACCAACCGGGAAGAAATCAGCCAGGTGTTTTTGTTGTTGGCGGATAGCGTCGCCCGGCGGCTGCGGAAGCAGGGCTTGGAGGCAAAACAGATCTGCATTTCTCTTCGGGATACCGATCTTCACACCATTACCCATCAAATGCCGCTGCAGCAGCCTACCTGTCTTTCCGGAGAGCTGCATCGAGGGGCGTTGGAACTTTTCGATCAGGTGAAGCAGGAGCCCTACGCCTACCGCAGCATCGGGATCACAGCCCAACACCTGTGTCATCAAGGAGAACCGGGGCAACTGCTTTTGGGAGAGGATCCCCTTCGGCGGAAAAAGCAAAAAGCGCTGGAAACAGCGGTGGACGATCTGCGCCGCCGGTTTGGCAGTCAACTGGTACGGTGGGGCGGACTGCTCACCGACCTGTCTCTCACCGGGGGGAATCCCAGCGAGGAACACGTGATCCATCCCGCTGCTTTTCGTCCTTAATAGGAGGGAATTTCGATGCGAAAAAAGACCTATGTTACGGTGCTGGGCCGTTGGTCGGAGGAGGGCGCCATCACTCCGCTGTTGATTTTTTGGAAGGACGGACAACGGTTCCCGGTGGACAAAGTGTTGGACTGCCGTCCCATGGCTTCTACCAGGGCAGGGGGGTACGGACTGCGATACACCTGCCGTATTGGGAAGCAGCTTACCTTTCTCTATTATCAACCGGAAGACAGCAGGTGGTTTGTGGAAGAAAAGGAAGCCTGACCGGCAACATTACCAAAAATTTCTTGCAAGTTGAAAAAATTCTGATATAATAGGGAGAGACGGGGAGCAAAGCTCCAAAACAATTCAGGAGGTTACTATCATGGCAAATCGTATTGTGTTAAATGAAACATCTTATCACGGCAAAGGAGCTATTGCAGCCATTGCCGATGAAGTCAAGGGACGGGGCTTTGCCAAAGCTTTTCTCTGCTCCGATCCGGATCTGCTGAAATTCGGTGTCACCCAGAAGGTCACCGATGTGCTGGACAAAGCGGGACTGGCCTATGAAATTTATTCCGATATTAAGGCAAACCCCACCATTCAAAATGTACAGACCGGTGTAGCGGCCTATCAAAACAGCGGCGCAGATTACATCATTGCTATTGGCGGCGGCTCTTCCATGGACACCGCCAAAGCCATCGGCATTATCATTAACAACCCGGAATTTGCCGATGTCCGCAGTTTGGAAGGCACCGCTCCCACCAAAAAACCCAGCGTTCCTATTTTGGCGATTCCCACTACCGCCGGCACAGCTGCCGAGGTCACCATTAACTACGTCATTACCGATGTGGAGAAAAACCGAAAATTCGTCTGCGTAGACACCCACGACATCCCGGTAGTGGCTTTTGTGGACCCGGATATGATGTCTTCTATGCCCAAAGGCCTGACCGCTGCCACCGGCATGGACGCTTTGACCCACGCCATTGAAGGCTACATCACCAAGGGCGCCTGGGCTATGACCGATATGTTCCATCTGAAAGCCATTGAAATCATCTCCCAGAATCTCCGGGGCGCAGTGGAAAACACCCCTGAAGGCCGGGAAGGAATGGCTTTGGGCCAGTACATTGCCGGCATGGGATTCTCCAATGTAGGACTGGGCATCGTCCACTCTATGGCACATCCTCTGGGTGCTGTGTACGATACTCCCCACGGTGTAGCCAATGCCATTCTACTGCCAACCGTGATGGAGTATAACGCTCCTGCCACCGGAGAAAAGTATCGTGATATCGCCAAAGCTATGGGGGTAGAAGGCACCGAAACCATGACCCAGGAAGAGTACCGCAAAGCTGCAGTGGATGCGGTGCGCCGGCTCAGCCAGGATGTGGGCATTCCCGCCGACCTGAAGGAAATCGTCAAAGAAGAGGACATCCCCTTCCTGGCTCAGTCCGCCTATGACGATGCCTGCCGTCCCGGCAATCCGCGGGATACTTCGGTGGAAGAAATTGCTCAGCTTTACCGCAGCTTGATTTGACGGGGAAAGGTGTTTGCAAAAAATAACATCGTCTCTTTTCTTAATTCTATTCAAGACCGGTCTCTGGAAAGGGACCGGTTTTTTCTATGAACAGGGCTTCTTGCTATATTGCCTAAATTTTTAATGGAATGCTTATGCAGACTGCCGATTTTATACTTTTTTCATAAAATGAATTGACATTTATTAAGGAAAATGCTAAAATTAATACA
>DXWR01000033.1 GCA_019416775.1 Oscillospiraceae bacterium
GTATAAAATCTTTCCTAAAAAAATGCAATGACTTTTTTGAAAAATCGGCGAGGGTTCCAGCCAAGGCGATGAAAATTGGATGCTTTTTTATTTATTTTTGACAAAAATTGCCCTGCTTTTTTCGTTGACCTTCTCTGAGAAGGTGTGGTATACTGTTGCTAAATTCCAAAATCAGGACTGCAATTTAGAAAGGATGTTACACATGACAGCAAAAACCATGGGGAAAAAGGCGCTGGCTCTGCTTTGCGCTGTCCTGCTCTGCATGGGTCTGTTCTGGATGGGGATGCCGGTGAGTGCCGCCGGGGTCAATATCACTCAGACCATCGATTCTGTAAGAATCGGTGACAGTATCACCCTGTCTGCCGGACAGGAGGGGGCTGCCTGGACCAGTTCCAACGACGCTGTGGCCACAGTGGATCAAAACGGCGTAGTCACCGGACACAGTATGGGCAAAGCCACTATCACTGCTTCCTATGGCGGTCAAAGCGATTCCTGCACCGTCAGCGTGGGATTCTTAAACGGCATTGATGTATCGCAGCACAATGTGGTGGATTGGGACGCCGTGGCTGCTTCCGGAGTGGATTTCGTGATGATCCGTGCCGGGTATGGCGGAGAGTATTTCCCCAATCAGAACGACGATGAACTGATCAACAATATTCGCGGGGCTTATGAGCACGGCATCCCCTACGGTCTGTATCTCTACAGTTATGCCGGCACCGGCAGTACCGAGACCCACCCCGGTTCTACCGCCGAGCAGGATGCTGGGTATGAAGCGGAGTATATGCTTCAAATTTTGAATATGAATGAGGTAAAGCCCTATCTCAGCGGCATGAAGCTGCCCATCGCCTATGATTTAGAGGAGAAAGCGCAGGTGGCCTTGGGGGGAAGCCGTCTCACTGGAATGGTGGAGATTTTTGCCAACACCTTGCGGAACGCCGGTTATTCCACCATGGTGTACACCATGGAAAGTGTGATGGAGACACTGGATCTGAATCGTCTGACCGATCAGGGAATCGGCATTTGGCTGGCCAGATGGCCCAACAGCCCGGATTTCACTACCCAAAAAACCATCGGCAGCACCGGCGTTGTTCCGGATATCTGGCAGTACGCATCGGATGGCCGGAACCCCGGTGTTGGCGGCGGCAATGGGGATACCGACCTGGATCTGATTTATCTGGATCTGGACAGCGCCAAGGCCCAGATGGCCCAAGTAGCTCAGCCTGAGGTCACTACCTCCGGCAATACCGCCACGGTACATTTTGCCGCTCGGACTCCTTATGTGGAAAGCTACACTGTAGTGCGGGTGCGGGGAGATCAGGTTAGTGTGTTGGCCTCTAATTTGAGCCGCAGCACCATCCAGTATACCGACAACAGCTATCAGGCCGGGGACCGGTATTTTATCAACTGCAACCTGAACTCCATGTTTTCGGCGGATCGCAGCGTGTACTACGGCCTGCACCCCGGAGACTGGGACCTCAACGGTGATTTGAATGTGACCGACGTGATGAGCTTAGCCCAGGCGGTGCTGGATCCCAGCCGGATTCCCAATAACGGTTACAGCCAGGCAGACTGGGACGGCAACAGCGCAGTCAACGTAATGGATGTTATGTCTTTGGCCCAGCAGGTTCTGTGGTATTGAGGAGACGACCATGAAAGGATGGAAAACCGCTCTTGCGGCCGGATTGGCGGCAGTGCTGCTCTGCACCGGCTTGGGACTTACCGGCTGTGAGGACAACCAAGATACCCAATCTTCTGCGTCTACCTTGGAATCGGAAAACTGGATCGGGAGCCAAGCCGCCATTGAGTTGGTGGAAAGCCTGACCCAGGAGCAGACCGGTTTAAGCCTATCCACCGAATACTACCAGTTTGAGGCAGACGAAGAAGTGGGGGACATCGGGGAAGATACCTGCTACATCATTCACGCCTATTTGGTGGAGGATGGCACCGGCAAGCGTTATCTGGAGAACACTCTCTATGTTACCGTGGACGGCAGCCAGATCTATACCTACGATCTCAACAACGACGCCTTCCATCAGGTTTGGGGAGAATCGGAGACCGCTTCCGATTCTCAATCAGAGTCTGCATCGGAAGCCACATCACAATCTGAATAAGAAAGAGGGAGGGGACCGCCCCTCCTTTTTTCATGGCATGGAAAGGAGAATGCTTTATGACAGATCCCATCACGCTGCAGCCCTATCGGGAGGAGGACAGTCCTGCCTTGGCCGCCCTGTTTTATGAAACGGTCCACCGGGTCAACATCAAAGACTACACTCCGGCTCAGGTCCAAGCCTGGGCCCCGGCACCGCCGGATCCAGACGCTTGGCACCGCTCCTTTGCCGGCCATTTGGTTTGGGTGGCTTGGCAGGCAGGGGAGGCGGTAGGTTTCGGGGATTTGAATCCGGAAACCGGCTATCTGGACCGGCTGTATATCCGGTGGGACAAACAGGGCTTAGGAATCGGCAGCTTGCTCTGTGACCGGCTGGAACAGGACTGCGCCGCTGCTACGGTGTACACCGATGCTTCCATTACTGCTCAGCCCTTTTTTGCCCATCGAGGATACCGGCTGATTTTCCGCCAGCAGGTGGAGCGGCGAGGGGTGTTGCTGGAAAACGCCCGGATGGAAAAGAGTTTATTGGATCCAAAGAAAAAGTAAAGACAATTTCAAAAAAATCCAACTAAGGCAACATAATTTCTTCACAAGTGCCGGTTATAATGCCAGTGTACCCAAAAGAAAAGGCGGAATATCCGCTGGGGCGCATAAAAGATATGAAAGAACAGAAGAAAGGATGAGCGAGATGTATCCTTATGATGAAAACGCTCCTACCAATCAAACTCCTACCGGTTCATCCGGACAACCTCAATCTCAGCAAAATTCTCAGCCGGCAAGCGAGGACGGTGTCTACCACATGAGCGGCAGCCAAATTCCTCCCGCTCAGGCGGCTTATTCCACCCCCCAGTCCTCTACCGGGGACACTGCTTCCAGCTATGACACGGCTTCCGGCACCGCCGGAGGAACGGAATATCAGTCCGCCCAAACAGGATATACCGGCGATTCAACCAACCAATCCCAGCCCCAGTCCAGCGGCTATACACCTTACACCGGAGCGGCAGCGGCAGCTCCCAAACCGCCCAAGAAAAAGTCCGGCGCCGGCAAAAAGATCGGCGCTCTGGCTGTGGTGGCGGCAGTAGCTTTGGTGTTCGGCATCGGGGGCAGCGCTTTGACCAATCTGCTTTGGCCGGGCAGCCGGGGCAGCACGGTGGTGTATCAGTCCACCGGGGCGCCTTCTTCTTCGGTGCAGACCGACGGTGGAGCTACCCTCACCGATGTGGTATCCACCATTGAAAACAGTGTGGTGTCCATTACCACCGAGCAGATTTCCTACGGCTCGATCTTTGGCAATTACGTTACTTCCGGTGCGGGCAGCGGGGTGATCCTCAGCGAAGACGGCTACATCCTCACCTGTCAGCACGTGATTGAAGGGGCAACCCGGATCACTGTGGCCACTAGAGATGGCAACTCCTACGAAGCCACTTTGGTGGGAGCCAATGCAGATGCAGATATCGCTGTGGTGAAAATCGACGCCACTGGCCTGACTCCCGCCGTCATCGGGGATTCCGAACAGTTGGCTGCCGGGGATACCGCTATCGTCATCGGCAACCCCTTGGGAACTTTGGGCGGTACCGTAACCTATGGCATCATCAGCGCCACCGACCGGGAACTGGTAGTGGATGGCTCCACCAAAGATCTGATCCAAACCGACGCCTCCATCAGTCCCGGTAACTCTGGCGGTGGCTTATTCAACGGCAGCGGCGAGCTGATCGGCATTGTGGAAGCCAAGTCTTCTTATCAGGAAGCAGAAGGGTTGGGTTTTGCCATTCCCATCAACCAAGCTATGAGCATCGCTCAGAATCTGATCGAAAACGAAGGCAGTTCAGTGGAGCAGGCCAAATTGGGTATCACCGCCTTAACGGTGGAGAACGATGCAATGGCTCAGCAGTACGGTTTAAATGACGGAGCCGGCGTGTATGTTTACCAGGTGGAAAACGGCTCTGCAGCGGACAGTGCAGGCTTGCAGGTTGGAGATAAGATCAATACCATTGATGGCACGGAAATTACCTCTGCCACCCAGGTTAGTGAGATTGTCTCTTCCCATGTGCCCGGTGATCAGATCACCATCAATGTGAGCCGGGGCGGCATCAGCGGCGACATTCAGGTAACGTTGGGCAGCGATGCCTCTACCACCACTTCCGGCAGCTACAACCCCTACAGCAACTATTTCGGCAACTACGGCGGTCTGTTGGGTTGATCTGATAGCTGACAGCATTAAAGCAAAGTAAAAAAGGATCCCGTCCAATCCACGGAAAGGATTTGGACGGGATTTTTGCTGCTTTGGTATCAGCTGGATGAGCATGTTCCGGCGGTTGGAACAGATGGATATTGATAGTATCAATCTAAAATATATTTGTGTGTTCCGTTTGTTAATACCGCTTTTGTTTAGAAGTATAGAATTTTAGGACAAGGTAGGTGCCTGAGATGGGGTTCGACAAAAGTTACCCGCTTGACAAATTGCTCAAAAAAGAGTACACTTGCTTATGTGCTTTAAAGCAATAAAGTAAAGGGGAATCGCCATGAAAATAGCGGTCATTGGACTGGGGCTCATCGGGGGCTCCTTCTGCAAAGCCATTACAAAATACACCAACCACACCGTGCTGGGCTATAACCGCACTTTAGCCACTGCCGAAAAAGCACTGGCGGAGGGGAGCATCCAGCAGATCATCACTTTGGATCAGCTGGATCAGGCAGATCTCACCATGGTGTGTCTCCATCCGGTGCAGACCATCCAGTTTTTACTGGACCATAAAAACGATTTTGCCAAAGGCAGCATTGTGATTGATGCCAGCGGGGTGAAGGAAAGTGTGCTGGACGCGGTGGATCAGCCGTTGAAGGAA
This sequence comes from Oscillospiraceae bacterium, assembly GCA_019416775.1. Taxonomy (GTDB): domain Bacteria; phylum Bacillota; class Clostridia; order Oscillospirales; family Ruminococcaceae; genus Egerieicola. Next base: position 4,951 of record DXWR01000033.1, read on the forward strand.
GCCGGAGTGCGGTTTGTGGGCTGTCATCCCATGGCGGGACGAGAGTATTCTGGGTATGACTACACTTTGGATACCCTGTTTATCGGCGCCAGCTTTATCCTCACTCCCACCTCCCTTACCGATCCAGCCGCAGTGGAGACAGTGGAGCAGCTGGCTCGAGAATTGGGCTTTGGTCAAACGGTGCGGGCCACTCCTCAGGAGCACGACGAGATTATCGCTGCCACCAGCCAGTTGGCCCATGTGGTGAGCAACGCCTATATTAAAAGCCCCACCCTACAAAAGGAAGCTGGTTTTTCTGCCGGCAGCTTTTTGGATCTCACCCGGGTGGCCAAGCTCAACGAAGATATGTGGACCGATCTGTTTATGATGAACCGAAAGGCCCTGCTGCAAGAAATCGATTACATCCAGCAGGCCATCGGCCAGGTGCGGGATGCCTTGGAAGCCAAGGATGCAGATACCTTAAAGTCTCTGCTCCGGGAAGGGCGGCTGCGGAAGGAAGAAAGTATCCGACGGCACCAGCAAAAAGAAGCATAATTTCGTCCTTTTTGTAATATTGCAAAGAAAAATTCCGGCGCGGAAAATCCGTACCGGAACTTTTTTCTGGAATAAATGGTTTAGCGGCAGGCGTCGGCAATGTGATAGATCAGCTGCTCTGAATCCTCCCAACCCAGGCAGGGGTCGGTGATGGATTTGCCGTAGATGTGTTCCGACACATCCTGACGGCCCGGCTCCAGATAGCTTTCGATCATGACGCCTTTTACCAGATTGCGGATGTCGGGGGAAACTTGACGGTTGTGCATGACCTCTTTCACAATCCGGATCTGCTCTTTGTACTGTTTGTCGGAGTTGGAGTGGTTGGAGTCCACAATCACTGCCGGGTTCTGCAAGCCCATCTTGTGGTACATCTCCAGCAGGCGCTTGATGTCTTCGTAGTGGTAGTTGGGCTGGCAGACTCCACGCTTGTTGACCCCACCCCGCAGAATTGCGTGGGCCAAGGGATTGCCGGAGGTTTCCACTTCGTGGCCGGCGTAGGCAAAATGCTGGGGATGCTGGGCGGCGTAGATGGAGTTGAGCATCACCGAGAAGTCTCCGCTGGTGGGATTCTTCATGCCGGTGGCCACATCAAAGCCGCTGGCGGTTTGACGGTGGTGCTGGTCTTCCACCGACCGCGCCCCGATGGCCACGTAGGAGAGCAGATCCTCCACGTAGCCCCAGTTTTCCGGGTAGAGCATTTCGTCTGCCGGGGGCAGGCCGAATTCTTCGATGGAACGCATCTGCAGCCGCCGCATAGCGATGAGTCCGGCTACCAGGTCGGGGCGCTTTTCCGGGTTGGGCTGGTGGGCGATGCCCTTGTAACCGTCACCGTTGGTGCGGGGCTTATAGGTGTAGATTCGGGGTACCAGCACCAGCCGGTCCTTTACCTTTTCCTGGACCCGGGCCAAACGGCTGACATAGTCCAGCACGGATGTTTCATTGTCCGCAGAACAGGGTCCAATGATCACCAAAAACTTATCGGACTTGCCGGTAATCACATCGGTGACATCCCGGTCTTTCTGTTTTTTAATCGCCTTGCCGTGCTCGGTCAAGGGGTATTGGGAACGAATCTCCGCCGGGGTGGGGAGGGTTTTTAAGAAATTAAAACTCATACTTCTTAGACCTTTCTGGAAATGATACCGGTTGGTTTTCGCCGTCTCTCCCTCTGGACAAGGCGAAAGCACCGCTTTCTTCATGATACCGTTTTAAGGCGGGTTTTGTCAATAGCAGGAGAAAAAAGAAGCTCCGAGGTTTTTCTCAGAGCTTGTTGGGTCATCCCCCTAACTTCCAGATCAACGCAATGGCCAGCGTTACCATCAATCCCAGCAAAACCAAACCCAATGCACCCACTAAAATCTTTAATCCCAGATTTCCACGGCCGAACAAAGGACGGCTGGCGGCTTCCCGAGCGGCCTGCTTGGCTCCTTCACATTGGCAGGGCTGTTCCAGATCCAGGGGCTTGCCGCAGTAGGGACAAAATTTTTGTTCCATCTTGACTCTTCCTTCTTCCGAAATTGAACCAATTCCGGCTGTTTTTCTTTAGTATACCTGCCTGCGCTTTATTTTGCAACCCCTAACCGCCGTCCCGCACCACCTGGGTGATGGAGGAAAACAGGCTTCGGTTGCGCTCTAGGTCGTAGGCGGAAAGGTTGGTGTCGGTGCAGGAAAACAACAGGGAAGCAGCATCTTGTGAATCCATTTGCAGCACCTGCTCTAACTGGATCTGCACTAACTGCAGGGCTCCGCTGGTTTCGTTGCTGAAAAACAGATCTGCCTGCCGGGGAGCGTCTGCCACGGACAGCCCGGCGGGGAAGCGATACCGTCCCGTGATCACCTCCTGGGCCAGGGAAATCTCTGCTAGGGGGAACTGCTGGGCGATTTTACACAGGCCGGTTTCGTCAATCCGCACCCAACCGTCCAAGGTGGTTCCAAGCACTCCTTGGGCTGCTTGGATCAGCTGATCCGGACCGCCGTAATTGTATTGGCCCAGCAAGGTATCGGTGTAAAGCCGCACGGTGGCGGTTTGGGTGAGATCGATGTTTTGGATATGGGCTTTTTGATCCAGCTGATCAAACCGGAGCAGTACCATACGCTGGGGTTCTTGGTTTTTCTCCCGGCAGCCGATGAGCAGCAGGTTACAGCTGTTGCCCACCCCTACAGGCACTGTAGGGGCAGTGTCCACCGGCTGTTCCTTCATGGCAGAAAAGACTATGGCACAGCATACCGCCAAGGCACTTCCCAGCACCAGCAGGCTCAGCAGAAAAGCGGTCCAAAAGGGGCGGTACCCTTTGGTGAAAAATCCGGACATAATGCGTTCCCCTCCTTGCCGGTAGTATGGCCGGTCCGGAGGGGAATAGTCGGTTTAATAGCATTTTTTAATGATGGTCTTGACCCGGTTTACCAATTGGCGGTCGTTGTCGTAGTTGAGCCATTTAGGGGCTAGGGAGATTTCCACCCACTTTACCTGGCTGACCTCTTCCGGCTGGGGGTGGATTTCCTTAGAAGTGACCCACGCCAGAAAATATACCACGTTCTTAATGGTATCCTTCCGGGGAGAATAGGATACGACTTCCCGGAAGCTGGTATCGATCTGTACCTCCAGGCCGGTTTCTTCCCGGACTTCCCGACGGGCAGTTTCCGCCTCTGTTTCACCCGGTTCCACATGGCCTTTGGGGAAAGACCAATGACCACCGTTGGTGTGCTTGATTAAAAGCAATTCCGTGTTACCGTGGTGCTTTCGGAAGATGACAGCACCGCAGGATTTTTCATGCTCCATGGCCTTCCCTCCTCTTTCCTTATATAGTGTATCACATTCTGGGGGAAGAGGAGGATTTTTTGCACAAAATTAGGGAAAATTCTACTTTTTCCACAATGCCGCGGTGGAAATCCGGGGAGATTCTTCCATCCTTTGTCCGGCAAAAGAAAAGGAATTCGAAAAAATACTCAAAAACCATTGCAATCCACAAAAACTTTTTGTATAATTGAGAGGTAAAGCGGCGTACATTCTCCCATAGCCGCCAACCTACGATTTTGAATGAAAAGGGCAGGTGCAAACAATGGACATTAAACAATTGCAGATTATGGCCACCAAAGTTCGGATCGGCGTAATCGAAGGCGTTTATGCAGCGCAGGCCGGCCATCCCGGCGGTTCTTTGTCGGCAGCGGATATCTTCACTTATCTCTATTTCCAGGAAATGAAGATCGATCCCCAAAATCCCAAAGATCCCGATCGGGACCGCTTTGTTCTCAGCAAGGGCCACACCGCCCCCGGCTACTATGCCGCGCTGGCGAACCGGGGTTACTTCCCGGTGGAAGAACTGAAAACCCTCCGTCAGATCGGTTCTCGCTTGCAGGGCCACCCCGACATGAAGGGCATCCCCGGTGTGGATATGTCCTCCGGAAGCTTGGGCCAAGGCATTTCCTGTGCCGTGGGCATGGCTGAAGCCGGCAAGCTCATGGGCAAGGATTACCGTGTCTACACCCTGTTAGGCGACGGTGAAATCGAAGAAGGCCAGGTTTGGGAAGCAGCCATGTTTGCCGGCAACCACGCTCTGGACAACCTGGTGGTGATCGTGGACAACAACAACCTTCAGATCGACGGCACTATCGAAGAAGTAAACTCCCCCTATCCCATTGACAAGAAATTTGAAGCCTTCAAGTTCCATGTCATCAACTGCGACGCCCACGATTTCAATTCCCTCAAGGCGGCGTTTGACGAAGCCAGAGCCACCAAGGGCGTTCCTACCTGCATTGTGGCGAAGAGCGTCAAGGGCAAGGGCGTTTCCTACATGGAAAACAACGTGGCTTGGCATGGCACTGCCCCCAAGACCGATAAATATGAAATCGCCATGGACGAGCTGACCAAGCACCTGGCAGAACTGGAGGGTTAAGACAATGGCTGATGTAAAGAAAATTGCAACCAGAGAAAGCTATGGCAACGCTCTGGTAGAATGCTATCCGGATTTCCCCAACCTGGTGGTGCTGGACGCCGACCTGGCAGCCGCCACCAAAACCGGTATCTTCAAAAAAGCGCATCCGGAACGCCACATCGACTGCGGCATTGCGGAATGCAACATGATGAGCATCGCTGCCGGTATGGCAGCCGCCGGGATGATCCCCTTTGCCTCTACCTTTGCTATGTTCGCCGCCGGGCGGGCCTTTGAGCAGGTGCGCAACTCCATCGGATATCCCCACCTGAATGTGAAGATCGGCGCTACCCACGCCGGTATTTCCGTGGGCGAAGACGGTGCTACCCACCAGTGCAACGAGGACATCGCTCTCATGCGGGCTATTCCCGGCATGGTGGTAATCAACCCCAGTGACGACGTGGAAGCCAGAGCTGCAGTTCGGGCTGCCTTGGAGTACCAGGGCCCGGTGTACCTCCGGTTTGGTCGTTTAGCAGTACCGGTGATTAACGACCGCCCCGACTACAAGTTTGAATTGGGCAAGGGCGTTACCTTGAAAGAAGGCAAGGACATCACCATCGTGGCCACCGGCCTGACGGTGAGCGAAGCGTTGGCAGCGGCCCAAAGCCTGGAAGCCGAAGGCATCGATGCCGGTGTGATCAACATTCATACCATCAAGCCCCTGGATAAAGAACTGATCCAGGCAGCTGCCGCCAAGACCGGCAAGCTGGTGACGGTGGAAGAACACTCCATCATCGGCGGCCTGGGCGACGCTGTGTTGGAAGCGATCCGGGAGAACCCGGTACCGGTGTACAAGATCGGTGTCAACGACGAGTTCGGCCACTCCGGCCCGGCTGCGAAACTGATCGAAATGTACGGCCTTACCGCCGGCCCCATCGCCAAGCGCGTGAAGGAAATCCTGGGCAAATAATCCATACCCAACTCCATCCAAATCTTCTTACCCGCTGTTCTTTGGGACGGCGGGTTTTCTTTTTGTCTGAGTTCGGTTTATTCTGAAAAAACAGCCTTCTTTCCCCTTGACTCTCCTATAATAGGATAGTTTATAATCGGCTATGCTTCCTCGGTTATGGAAGGGAACTGCGCAGTTCAAATAGGGGGGAAGCAGCGTCCCCCACTTCCACCACCGCCTCTACTTCCATTACCACTTGGGGGACGGGAGCGGAAAACAGTTGGGGAAACCGCTGCCCAGCGTTGGGCAGGCAGCTTTCTTCCGTTTGAAGAAACCGGTACCGGGCAGCGGGGAGCACTTTTAATTGGTGAATGGTTGCCGGGGTGTTTTCCAAAGGGTCTACTTCCAAAAAGGCGTACTGCTGGGGAGATTTTCCCGGATATGCCAGCAGTCCGAATTCAAACCGAGGAGGTAAACCCAGAGTTTGAGCCAGTTGGTAAAGTTGCCCTACTACATGGTAAAAGTCGGCAGTGTTCTGCACTCCGGCAAAGGGGAGAGTCAGGCAGGCTTTTTCCGGCAGGGGAAAGACGTTGTTCTCAAGGGATTGCTGCAGCTGCTGGCTGCGCTGAAGATCCTCCTGAACCTGCCCCAGAAAGTCTAGCCGGGCCTGAATGGAGCGGATCTTCTCCTGGGCCAGCCGCTGTCCTTGCTCCAGCAGCTTTGCATAGTGGATCTGCTTGTGTTGGGCGTCCAGAAATCCAGGAAACTGCTTTAAAGGGATGTCCAACTCTAAGCAGAGCTGGATGGCGTCTACCACATGGACCTGGGACAGGGCGTAGTAGCGGTAGCCGGTATCCGGGTCCACATAGGCGGGGAGCAGCACCCCGATCTCATCGTAGTATCGCAATGATTTGATGTTGGCTCCCGATAATTTGGAAAAGGTTCCAATGGGGAGCAGTTTGGTTTTGTCCATGGCAGCAAAACCCTCCAATCATAGGAATGTTTTTAGTATAAATCATCCTCCATGCTCTGTCAACAAACGCAAAAAGGAAAGGATAGTTATGGATTCCAAAGTATTGTTTGCTCATACGCCGCCGTTAAAACTCTTTTTTCTAGCCTCCATTCCTGGGGCGATAAGCATGCTGGCTTCGGCACTGTATCAGTTGTTGGACGGTATTTTTGTAGGGCAGTTTTTGGGGGCTACCCCCTTTGCAGCGGTGAACCTGGCTATGCCCTTTGTGATTATTAATTTCTCTTTGGCGGACCTGATCGGAGTGGGGGCTTCGGTGCCCATTTCCATTGCCCTGGGTCAAGGACAGAAGCGCCGGGCCCACAACATTTTCACCTGCGCCTGTCTGTTGATTGTGGGCGCTGGACTGCTCATCGGCCTGGCCTTGTTTTTGCTGGCTCCCCTGTTGATTCAATGGATGGGAGCAGAGGGGGAATTTGCCGCTTTGGCGGTGGACTACATCCGGGTGTACGCTCTTTGTTCCCCGGTAACCACCATTGTTTTTGCTATGGATAACTTCCTGCGGATCAGCGGATATATCCGGGGCAGTATGTTTCTCAACATTCTTATGTCGGTGCTCAGCGCCGGATTGGAGTTTCTCTTTCTGGCAGTGCTGGGATGGGGAATCTGGGCGGCGGCTTTAGCCACCTGCTCCGGTATGTTTGTCTGCGCCCTACTGGCAATGATCCCCTTTTTCCGCGGCAAGGCCGTGCTGCGGTTCCGCAAACCCAAATTCTCCTGGAGGATGATCCGGCAGATCGTGGCCTGCGGCAGCCCCAACTTTTTAAACAATGTGGCGGGCCGGATCACTTCTATTTTGATGAATTTGATTTTGGTCCGTCTGGGCGGGGAGACAGCGGTGTCGGTATACGGCATTTTGATGTACGTGGACGGCTTTATCCAGCCGCTGCTCTACGGCACCTGCGACTCCTTGCAGCCTGCAGTGGGCTTTAACTGGGGAGCAGGGAAGTACTCCCGGGTTCGGGCCATTGAAAAGTGCTGCTTTGCCGCCAGCATTGTGATTTCTCTGGTGTCGGTAGCGGCGATTCTGCTTTTTCCCGGCCCCATCACACAGCTGTTTATGGCGGATGCCGGACCGGAAGTACTGGCTATGTCCATTGGAGCGTTGCAGCTCTTTGCTATCACTTATCTGACCCGCTGGTTTTCCTTTGCCACTCAAAGCTATTTGCTGGCGGTGGAGAAGTCCTTGCAGGCTTCTATTATTTCGGTGTCCACCGCGCTGATCTTTCCGGTGGCGCTCATTGGAGTACTGTGGTCTTTAGGACTCACCGGCATCTGGCTGAACTTTGCCGGCACGGCGTTGCTGGCGGGGATTCTGGCAGGAATTTTGCTGTGGAAGCTTCGTCCGGAGCTGTCCCGTCCCGACGTGGAAACTGTCGCCAAATAAATCTAATTTGCCCCGCTGCTTTTTTCAGAGCGGGGCTTTGCATTTTGTCTGGGAAAAGGTTGCAAATCAGAAGAATTGCATTGTTTTTGGAAGGAACCGACAGAATTGGAACTTTTTCCAAAAGGACGTTGAATTTTGAGGGAGAATAGAGTATAATGTTTGGTATACAGGCAGCAGGGAGCTATACCGTTTTGGTAAAGAATGCTGCCGTATATCCAAAATAAACAATATTTTAATAAGGAGGCAAAGACGCCCATGAAGATGACGGTTGCACAGGCGATGGTGAAATGTCTGGAACAGGAACAGATTCAGACGGTATTCGGCTACCCCGGAGCCGCCATCTGTCCCTTCTACGATGCACTGCTGAACAGTCCCATTGAACATCTCCTGATTCGGCAGGAGCAGATGGGAGGGCACTGCGCCAACGGTTTAGCCCGGGTAACCGGACGGCCTCAGGTCTGCATTGCCACTTCCGGTCCCGGCGCACTGAACCTCATTACTGGAATTGCTACGGCTTACATGGACTCCATCCCCTTGGTGTGCATCACCGGCCAGGTGAACAGCGACCAGTTGGGCAAGGATGTGTTCCAGGAAGCGGACATTACCGGCGCCGTAGAGCCATTTTCCAAATACAGTTACATCGTCAAGGACGGCAGCCAGATTGCCCGGATCTTTAAGGAAGCCTTTTATCTGGCGGGAACCGGCCGTCCCGGTCCGGTGGTGATCGACGTCCCTACCGATATCCAAAATCAAACCATCGACTTTGAATATCCCGACACCATTTCTATGCGCAGCTATAAGCCCACCGTGGTGGGCAATGCCCGGCAGATTACCCGGGCGGCGGCGGCGCTGAAAAAGTCCAAGCGGCCGTTGATTGTAGCGGGGGGCGGCATCTTCGCTGCCGGTGCAGTAGACGAGCTGAATCAGCTGGCAGCCAAAGCCGGTATTCCGGTGGTCACCACTCTGATGGGCAAGGGGGCTGTCCGGGACGACGACCCCTACTATATGGGCATGATCGGCACCCACGGAGTGGGCAGCGCCAACCAGGCTTTAGCCCATGCGGATGCCCTGCTCATTGCCGGGGCCCGGGCGGGGGACCGTTCCATCAAGGATACCGGCATCATCGCTCGGGACTGCACCGTGATCCACCTGGACATTGATCCGGCGGAAATCGGTAAGAACATCGCCGTGGACATTCCTATTGTAGGGGACGCCCGTCAGGTGCTGAATGCTTTGTCGGAGCAGGTGCCTTACCTTTGCTGTGAGGACTGGCTGGCCCGGCTGGTGGATCTGCGCAGCCGCAACACCACTAAATCTCAGGGCGGCGAAGAAGCTTACGTCAACCCCAAAGAATTTTTCCTGCGCCTTTCCCAGCAGGCCCCCGACAACGCGGTGCTTACCGCCGACGTGGGTCAGAACCAGATCTGGGCTGCCAACTATTATAAGGTGAAAAAGGGCCGGTTTTTAACCAGCGGCGGCATGGGCACCATGGGCTACGCCATTCCGGCGGCCGCCGGGGTGCAGACCGCCGATCCCAGCCGCACGGTGATTGCGTCCTGCGGCGATGGAAGTTTTCAGATGTCCATGATGGAGCTGGGCACCATTGCTTACTATAAGCTGCCGGTGAAGATCATTGTGATGAACAACCACTTCCTAGGCATGGTGAAGGAACTCCAAGACCGGGGCTTTGGCCATCGGGAAACCGCAGTAGAGCTGGGAGACAAGCCGGACATTGCCGGAGTGGCGGAGTGCTATGGCATCCCCTCTAAAAAGCTCCCCTCCATGGCGGACTGCGACGGGGCTATCCAGTGGCTGCTGTCCACCGAAGGACCCTGCCTGTTGGAATGTCTGGTTCATCCGGACGAATCCACTCTGTAAGCCGAGGAGGGAAGCAAGATGAAACATACCATTTCCATTCTGGTGGAAAACCATGCCGGCGTGCTCAGCCGGATTTCCGGGTTGTTTTCCCGCCGCAGCTTTAACATCGACAGCTTGGCTGTGGGGGTCACCGACGATCCCACTGTCAGCCGGATTACCATCATTGTCAACGGGGACGACTACACCGTAGAACAGGTGACCAAGCAGCTCAATAAGATGGTGGACGTGATTAAACTCAAACAGCTGGATTCCAGCAATGATATCTGCCGGGAATTGATGCTGATTAAGGTGCGGTGCAATGCCAAAAACCGAAGCGATCTCATTGATATCGCCCAGCTGATGGAGGCTAAAATCTCCGATCTATCCACCAACAGCTTTACTTTAGAGATCAGCGATACTCCTCAGCGTTTGGCATTGTTGGAGGAGATGCTCCGACCTTACGGGATCTTGGAAGAGGTCCGCACCGGCGCTATTGCTTTGCAGCACGGCACCGAAATTCTTTAATGACTCATTCACCATTTTTCCTGCCTTTGAAACACGAAGGATGGTAAATGATAGATTAAAATTTCTTTGGGAGGAATTTATCATGGCATTCAAAATTTTCTATGAAAGCGACTGCAACCTGAGCTTGCTGGATGGCAAAACCGTTGCTATTATTGGCTATGGTTCTCAGGGCCACGCTCACGCGCTGAACCTGCACGAAAGCGGTGTGAATGTGATTGTAGGCTTGTACGAAGGTTCTAAGAGCTGGAAGAAGGCGGAAGACGCCGGTCTGAAGGTGATGACCACCGAGGAAGCCGCCAAGGCAGCTGATTTCATTATGATGCTGGTGCCTGACGAAAAGCAGGCTGACCTGTATAAGAAGTCCATTGCTCCTTACCTCACTGCTGGTAAGACCCTGGCTTTCGCTCACGGTTTCAACATTCATTTCAAGCAGATCGTGCCTCCGGCCGACGTGGACGTAGTGATGATCGCCCCCAAGGGCCCTGGCCACACCGTCCGCAGCGAGTATGTGGAAGGCAAGGGTGTTCCCTGCCTGTACGCGGTGGAGCAGGATGCTTCCGGCCGTGCCACTGACATGGCTCTGGCCTATGCTGCCGGCATCGGCGGCGCTCGTGCTGCTGTGATGGAGACCACCTTCCGGGTGGAAACTGAAACCGACTTGTTTGGCGAACAGTGCGTCCTCTGCGGCGGTGTAACTGCTTTGATGCAGGCTGGCTTTGAAACTCTGGTGGAAGCCGGTTACGATCCCAGAAACGCTTATTTTGAATGCATTCACGAAATGAAGCTCATCGTGGACCTGATCTATCAGGGCGGCTTTGCCAAGATGCGTTACTCCATCTCCGAT
>DXWR01000034.1 GCA_019416775.1 Oscillospiraceae bacterium
CAGCATCCGGCACCGGCCCAGCTTCTGGCGGGCAATATTGTGAAAATCCCTCTTTTCATCGGCGTTGTCCAGCGCAAGGTACTGCCCATCGTTTAATTTAGGGCAGATGGGGACGTATCCCAACTCGTAAACTTTCCGGCAGTACCGCTTCAAAAGGCGGGGAGCCGTATCCGCAGCCGTGCAGATGTAAGCAAAGGCTTTTTCCATAGCGATGTTTCCTTTCTATTTAGGTAATCAGGCAGGCTATCCATGTGGATAGCCTGCCTGGGTTTGGGGTTGTTGGTGGCTATCCACATGGATAGCCATGGAGATTATTCAGCGGTTTCCGGCTGGGCCTCCAGCGCAAAACGCACCCGGTCCGAGCCCAGCTTGTAGTAGGCGTCGGTCACCTCGATGCCCACGGCCTCGTACCCCTCCAGCTTGGCGGCCAGCACGGTGGTTCCGGCCCCGCAGAAGGGGTCGAGGATTCTTCCTCCCGGCACACAGATCTTCACAAGGTCCCGCATGAGCTGCAGGGGCTTCTCGGTGACATGGGTACGGTTTTGCGGATTGGCATAGCGGAACACCCCCGGCAGGCAGCCCACCGGGCGGCTCACCGGCATGGGGCCGTTGGATCCCCACACCACATATTCGCTCTGCTGGCGAAAACGCCCTTTCTGCGGGCGGCTGGTCATCTTATCCCACACCACGCAGCCCCGCCAAATCCATCCGGCCCATTGCAAAGCATCGGTGATGGAGGGGTACTGCCGCCAATCGATGAACAGGCAGACGGGCGCACCCGGCTTGCAGGCTTTGCGGGCATCGTACAGCCACTCGGCCATCCAGCGGGTCCAGCTTCTCTGATCCCGATTGTCCCCGTCGAAGTCGGGCGGGGCATTCTTGGGGTCCATGCTGCTGTACTTCTGTGTGGTTGTGCGGTTTTTCTCTGCGGGTTTCCAGCCGCCCGAAGCATAGGGCGGGTCAGTGATGAGGGCGTCAAACACCTGGGGTTTGAACGCACGGATGATCTGCAGGGTGTCCCCATGCAGAATGGTCCATCCATCCCCGCCGCTGTGCTCGATGGGCAAAGTGGATTCTTCTACAACTTGAGCAAGTTCGTTCTTTTGGTTCAGAGGCATCATCCTTCCTGTTTTGTTTTTATCGTTCCTCACCCCGATGGCGCTTTTTGACGGTTGTTTTCTGCTTGGGCTGGAAGCCGGGCGGTGGGGTGAGAATGGGCGATTCACGCTTAAACCTGCGCTCGATGGCGATATCGTCCGGCCCGATGTGGATCACGTCACTGGTGGGATTGTCTATGGTGACCCCAGGCAAAATCACAGCGGTTTCCCGCACTTCGATCTCCCCGCCAAGTTCACCGTAGACAGTCGCCCCCTCCATAACGATGGGGATGCTGCCGGTCACGGAATTGGCAAAGAGCTTGGCGTTGCCGGAAATATGGACATTGCCGTGAACGTACCCAGCAGTGACGATGGCGTAATCCTCTATGATGGCGTTTCCACCGATCCTGCTTGGGCCGGAGATGGCCGCACAGCCACGG
>DXWR01000035.1 GCA_019416775.1 Oscillospiraceae bacterium
CTTCTGCTTTAACCAAACACCATTCTTTTGCATATGTCAAGCAAAATGCCATCTTTAATTTTTGTTGAAAAGTGCTAAAATTTTGACTGCATTGATCACTTTCCCCGTAGAAATAAGGTGAACGCCGGGCTCCTGCCCACCGTTTCTTTACAAAGTAACTGCTTGGATGACCCCATCCCGGACAGCAAAACGACGAGGAATACCTGGTCGTCTCTCACTAATTCCAAATACCGTTACCGGCTCATAATCTACAACACGGTAATACTGCACCGGAAGGCAGAGCGGTTCCTGCAATTTAACCATAACATCCAAATCATATTGCCACAGAAGAATCAAATTGTCTGCTTCCAGGGCTTCTTGGACAGAAATTAATTCGGTATCGTAATAATCATAGCCTTCTGATGGCCACTTCTCATCTGGAATGGTAAATTGGGCAATAATTGGATCATCATCAACACCATCATTATCATTCCTATACGGGCTATCACTTAATGACAAAACTGGCTTGGCATAGGTTAAATAACCCACCTCTTCCATAGCACCAGGTTGGAGTTCATCTTTTGTAGGAGGAGGAGAATCCATCTCGAAATTGTCCGGCATAGGAGGATCTGGCACATAGATTCGTTGTGATTCTTTTGAAGATTCCGGCCAGGAAGTGGAATAAGTTGCCGGCGGAAACTTGCTCACTCGAGAAACATTGGAAGAAACTTCTTCCCCACCCGAAACCGTGTCCTCCGCCACCGGTTGGTTTTGCTGCTGTTCAGAACTCAGCACCATCCCCAGCAGAATTCCCAGCGCCGCTAACAGCACCGCCATTGCCGCTAAAATCAGCAGGATTTGTTTTCTCTTGGACATGGTCTGCCTCCTTGCTTTTTAAACGACTTTATTTTCCCACCAATTCGGCCAAAGCCAAAAATTCCTCCTGAGAGATATCTCCTTGGTAGGTCAAATCCACATAGAGGTAGTCCCCCAGCAGTACCAATTCATAGTAACTTGGACCGGCGTACAACCGTCCCTCCATGCCGTTGACCGTCACCTCTTGAACCTCCAGCGGTTTGGTGGAATCGTATCCGGGGAGATTTTGGAAAATCGACCCTTCATCCCCCACCATGCAGTTGACCAAGGTAAGGACATTCCCCTGCGGATTGGTATAGGACACAGCCCAATCGGTGGAAGAACCGAAGTCAATCCCGGTTTCCTCCAAGAGATAGGTTGGCAACACATAGCTGGTCACCGCTGCCGTCTCGGAATATCCTTCCGGAACCTGGGTGAAGGTGTAGTATTCCAGCTGATCCGGCAGCTGCGGATTGCCTCCCACCTTCCAAGGCAGCAGAGTGAGCTGATTGCCAAATTGCAGCACATCTCCCTCCACAAATTCCAAGGGACGGACTTCCGGCACTGCCGGAGCAGAGTAATCCACCAAATTGGCAAAAGCCATCATCTCTTCCAAACTCAAGGCCCGGCCTGAGGTTTCCAGGGTGAACAGCGTGTCCCCGCAAAGCCAGGCAGCAGTGGATTGGGTGTCCCCTACAGCATAGTGCAGTTCCATACCGGCAAAGGAACCATGTTGAATATCTCCTGTAAACCCCACCTGAATATGTTGTCCGGCAGTTTGCTGACGTAGGATCACCTGACTGCCGTCCTGGGCATAATAGGTATCCCGATATTCATAGGAAAAACGGTTGGCGGCCTGAGAAGATTGCTCGGCATGGAGATACCCTTCCGGTGCCTGTTCACTGATGGAGTACCGAGGCAGAGGAACCAGAGCCTGCTCCAAGCCCCCTTCCACCACCATTACCGGCTGAGGAATGCTGTCATATACACTGATGTCCTGCAAATACCGTTTGGGCTGGCTGTTTTGGAGAATCAGCACCACCGCTACCACAATGGCAGCAATCACTACCACCCCCACCGGAATCAAGATAGAGAGCAGCTTCTTTTTCTTTTTGGTCATCGTCATGGTCTTTCATCCTTTCTGTTTGAATTTATCTTCCACAGGAACACCAAATCCCTGCAACGAAACAAAGGAAAATCGGCTGGCTGCCGGAAACCGAATCGTTGGACAAGGGAATTCTCCTATTTCTTACGCCGCCAAAAAGCACAAAAGGAAGACCGTCCCGCACGCCCCTGAGGATTGTCCTCCTTACAAACCGTTTGAATTTTCACTGTTTTCGCCGTTTTTTGGGCGTCCGTTCTATCTTTACTTTACTACATATTTCCGCGGAAGTCAAGTAGAATTAAGCCAATATTTTTTAGGCAATATTGCTAAAAAAATTGCAAATTTTGTTACTATTCTGCACTATTTCTGTTACCTTTCCCTGAAAAAAGAAACAATCGGTCATCCTTTGATGACGGCTTTTTTCCAACAAAAAACACCCCAGAATCAACCGGGGTGCACTGTTTATCATTCCATGTTTTACATTCCAAATACTTGCTGCCAAATGGCGCCAAAGGCGGCCCAAAAATCTCTTCGCTCTACCTTTTGAGCGGGTGTGATGGGCTGAGTGTAGGCGGTTTCCCCATTGAGGGTCACGGTAATCTGCCCCACCTGGGCGTCCTGTTCCATGGGAGCCGTGATGGAAGGCTGGACGGTAAAGTCCGTTTCCACCACCGGATCCACCGCCGACGGCACCAGCAGAGGAGTGAAGTTTAAGGTAATGGGCTGAGTTTGGACTTTATCGTAAAGCCCCAGTTCCACCGGCAAGGTCTGGGCCGGCACGGTCACTGCCTGGGGAGTCACCGTCTTATAATTGGCAAAGCCGTAGTCCAACATACCTTGGCATTCGTCGTTTCGAGATGAAATGGTCACCGCTCCCAAACAGACGGCGATGAAGGTGGAACCGTCCCGCTGCGCCGCCGCAGAGAGGCAATAGTGGGCGGCGTCGGTAAAACCGGTTTTCACTCCGATGCAGCCGTCGTAGGTTTGAAGCAGAGGGTTGCTGTTGATCATGGTCCAATCCCGACCGGTGCCTTCCCGGAGAACATACCGCTGCGTGGAGACGTACTTCCGTCCCAGCTCCATCTCCAACAGCCGCTTGGTCATCAGAGCCACATCATAGGCGGAAGAGTAATGTCCTTCCTCGTCCAAGCCGTGAGGGTTGACGAAGTGGGTGTTTTCCATCCCCAGTTCCTGAGCCCGTTGGTTCATCCGCTCCACAAAGGCTTCCTCGCTGCCGCAGAGGTACTCGCCAAGGCACACCGCCGCATCGTTGGCGCTGGGCAGGGCCAGACTCATCATCAAATCCTCCACCGTCATCTGTTCTCCTTCTTCCAGATAAATCTGGCTGCCCCCGATAGAGGAGGCATAGGCGGAGGCAGTGACGGTGTCCTGTTCCGAAATCTCTCCAGCTTCCATGGCTTCACAGAGCAACAGCATAGTCATGATCTTGGTTACCGAAGCGGGAGGCACCTGAGCGTGACTGTTTTGCTCCGCCAACACCTGGCCGGTGGAGGCGTCCATCAGCACGCAATAGGTATCGGGATAACGGAAACCGTAAGGAGCCACATTGGCCGCCTGGATCAGGGATTGCGTATCCAAAGTAACGGCGATGTCTTGGGCATTTGCCACATCCTCTTCACTGGGGATCTGGGCCGCCAGCTGGGAGGGAGTAGGGCTGGCAGAGGCAGTGAGGACAGGCAGTCCCCCTTCATCCCCAGCGGTAAATTGAGAAGGATCCAGGTTTGCCCCAGTGATTCCTCCTTCCGCCAAGGCTCCCAAAGGGGCGGCGCAGAACAGCAGCGCCAGGCTCAGTAAGGCGCAAACCAATCGTTTCATCAAAGCACGTTCCTTTCCTTATTCCCCTGTTTGAGGCGGATACATGGCGTCCAGCAAGGTGCGGCCGGTTTTGGTGGCGAATACCTTTTCCCGTCCGGCTTGGATTGCCTGAGGGGTCATTTCTTCTTCCAAAGCGTTGACCAAAAAATCTGCTTCCAGCAGAATTCGGTGATCCAGTCCGTCCACCTGACGGTAGGTGTGGTGATGAGCGACCAGCCAGCAGACCCGCTCCACCACCCGGGGAGGGAAGCCCAGTTTGGTGAGCATTTCCATAGCGGGAGCGGGACCCTCAATTTGCTGATATTTCCCAGCCGAAGACTGATACTTTTCCAAGCTGGGACGAATACCGATGTCGTGGACCAGAGCGGCGGCTTCCGTCACTAGCTGTAACTGACCGGGCAGCCCTTCCTGTCGTCCGATTAAGGCGGCGTAGGCGTGAACCTTGGTGAAATGGGCAATACGGTGCGGTACTCCTTTTTCATACTCCGCCATAGCAAAAAACAGTGGATCCAACAATTTAAATTCCTTCAGTTCTTCCGTCACGACTGGGTTCCCCTTCCTCTGCGCCAAACCGACATAAAAACTCAACTTTATCATACCGGATTTTCTGGCCCTTGTCAACCAAATACGGTGAAATTTGACAAACAACCACGTTTCTCTTCCATGCAGCGTCGATTTCGTTCCAAACGGCCGGAACGCCGGGAAATCCTACTTATAAACAGAAAAACCACCCAAAACGGGTGGCTAGCTTGGAGCAGGTTACGAGGCTCGAACTCGCTACCTCCACCTTGGCAAGGTGGCGCTCTACCAGATGAGCTAAACCTGC
>DXWR01000036.1 GCA_019416775.1 Oscillospiraceae bacterium
GATTTCAATTCAAAGGAGAACTGTCATGTTATTTTCCGATATTACCATCTTAACTCCAGACTTTACCCTGCGGGAACACCAGTATGTGGCTGTGAAAAACCACACCATCTGTTATGTGGGGGAAGAAAAACCCTCTGAAGACTACGGCGCCGTATTCCACGGGACGGACAAGCTGCTTCTTCCCGGTTTGGTCAACACCCACTCTCATTCTCCCATGACTTTGCTGCGGGGGTATGCGGAAAACCTGCCTCTGGACCGGTGGCTCAACGAAAAGATTTTCCCTTTTGAAGATCGAATCCAAGGGGAAGACGCCTACTACGCTGTGCTGCTGAGCATTGCGGAGATGCTGCGCACCGGCACCACCTCCTTTTCCGATATGTATTTCTTTTCCGAAAACGTAATCAAGGCTGTGGGAGAAAGCGGCATCAAATGCAATTTCAGCCGCTCCATCGTCAGCTTTGCAGACGGAGATATCCATGGCCTTCCCAGCTTTCAGGAAAGTGAAGCCATCTTCCGAAACTATCACGGCGCTTTCGATGGGCGGTTTTTGGTGGACATGAGCCTTCATGCCGAATACACCAACCAAGTTTCTATCATGGAGCAATTTGCCCAGGCAGCTAAGGACCACAATCTCCGGATACAGATTCATCTGTCCGAAACCAAAAAAGAACACGAAGAGTGCAAACAGCGTCATGAAGGACTCACTCCGGCCCAGGTGTTCGCCAAAGCAGGAGTGTTGGACCAACCTACCATAGCCGCCCACTGCGTATGGGTGGAGGACAGCGACATGGAGCTTTTGGCGCAAAAGGGAGTTACCGTAGCTACCTGTCCTGCCAGCAATTTAAAATTGGGCAGTGGGGTTTGCAATCTGCCCAAACTCATGGAGCATGGAGTGAAGATCGCCATCGGCACCGATTCTGCCGCCTCTAACAACAACCTAAATCTGTGGAAGGAATTGTATTTGGCCGCTCTGCTGCCCAAAGGCATTTCCCACGATCCCACTGTAGTCACCCCCCAGCAGGTGCTGAAAATGGCCACCTTCCAAGGATATGCTTCTCAAGGACGCACCGACTGCGGCAAGATTCAGCCTGGTTATCGAGCCGATCTAACGGTGCTGGATCTGTCCGGACCCCATCTGTCCCCGGCCACCGATCCGCTGAACAATCTGATTTATGCCGTCAATGGCTTTGATACCCTGCTCACTATGGTGGACGGCAAGGTGTTGTACCAAAATGGAGAATATCCCACCATTGACTTGGAACGGGTAAAATATGAAGTGTCCCGACGCACCCGTCGGATCATCGGGGAGGTGAACCAAGAATGAAAACTCCCGATTTTTATGCCCAACGGCTGAAAGAAAAAGTTATTCTTCGTCCCACCACCGCTATTGTGTTGGGCAGCGGCTTTGCCCCCTTTGGGGATCAGCTAGAGCACCGGGAAGTGGTTCCCTTTGAAGAACTGGAAGAGTTTCCTCACTCCACTGCTCCCGGTCATCCCGGGCGGTTTTTGGCGGGAACGGTAAAGGGCGTGCCGGTTCTTTGTCTCCAAGGGCGGCTCCACTATTATGAAGGTTATACCATGGAACAGGTAGTACTTCCTATTCGAGTGATGCAGGCCTTCGGCATCCGGCAGGTGATCCTCACCAATGCGGCCGGCGCTATTAACCTGGAGTTTTGCCCCGGGGAGGTGATGCTGATCACCGACCACATCAACCTGATGGGAACCAATCCTCTTATCGGACCCAACGACAATGCCTTGGGAGAACGATTTCCCGATATGACCCGGGCCTATTCTCCTCGGTTACAGCAACTAGCCCGAGACTGCGCTCAACGCGTCGGAATTTCTCTGCGGGAAGGGATTTATTTAGGCTGCACCGGTCCCAGCTTTGAGACTCCGGCAGAAATCCGGGCCTTCCGTACTTTAGGAGCGGATGCAGTTGCCATGTCCCTGGTGCCGGAAACCATCGCCGCCGTTCATTGTGGCGTAGAAGTGCTGGGATTGTCCTTTCTCTCTAATTTAGCGGCCGGAGTTTCCGGCAATCCTCTCAGTGGGGAAGAGGTAAACCAGGCGGCAGAACAGAGCCGCCCTATGCTCACCAAATTGCTGCGTGAGTTGCTTTACACCATGGGCAGCCAAGCTTAATTTCATCCAAGTCAAACAGCGTCCTCAAGGAAGAATTTCCCCGGGACGCTGTTTTTTCTCATCAATAGGGCCAAAGAACAACAACGGATTCCTTTTGATAGTATTCTGCCATGGGCTTGTTGCTCCACATATAATCAGGATCCCGAGTAAGATCGCCGTAAAACAACAGATACGGCGTTACCGTAAAGGGTTGAAATTCCACTTTTTCCACCGAGGGATCTTTCAGCAATTCCACCCGTTGATCGTACTCCGCTCCATAAGTTTGAGGCTGATGACGGAACAAGGAATAACTTGCATTCACTGCCGCAAAGCCGGGACACTCATAATCCCGAAAGCGCACCTGTGGTTCGGTAGCCGGCAAACAAAACACCACTACAAGAACCAAGCCCAAACAAGCTAAGTTTTTCTTGTTATAGAAAAACTGCTCCAACTTATCCAAGGACACCCCTTGTTTAGAAAGCCAGCCACCCCAATACAGAAGGTTAAAAGCCCACCACCAAAGGAAAGTAAAGAAATACAGATTTTGGATCCGCTTTTCTCCCATGCCGCCCATGGCATAAACAGTGGGTGCAAATTGAGCGCAATAAACCAAAAAGCTGAAACCGGTAAAGAGCAGGGGTTTAGGATAAGAAAAAGTAAGTTTGTTTCCTGCCTTTATTCCCAGCAGCAACAAAGGAAGTAGACACACAAAAACCGGCAAAGTAGAAAAGCCAAACAATTCCGATGTTCCAAAATAAAGGCTCTGCAGAATGCTTTCTGCTATCCCAGGGGTATCAGAATAACTGAGAGCCCGCACTTCATTGCCGGGAGACAGAATGCTGATGCCAAAACTCAATCCAACCCAAAGGAATGCCCACAACCAAACCCAGCCGGACACCTTTTTTTGCAAGAATTTCCATAGTGTTCCCAGAAACAGCAAGACAAAACTCAGCAGCGCTGTCACATAATTGCCGCCGCCCAGCAAAAATCCCAACATACCGATGCCAACTGCCTGAACCAACTTGCCGGGCAGCGTACTGCGGTCCTCAAAATTCAGCAAAAGTCCAAATAGGATCAAGGAAAGGGAATAAAAAAAGGTGTAGTAGATTCCGCCGTTCCACCAATAATATCCCTGTACCGGGCTGGGTAAAAATTGAATGGAAAGAAACAGCAGAATGATGGAAGCAATCCACCAGGCTGTTCTGGATAGTTGAAGCCTCTTTCGCAGCAAAATCCGGCTGAAAAATAAGGTGGCAGCAATGAGACAGCCCAGCAGCACAAAAAAGGTAATGGGATACCACTGCTCTCCAAAAATACCCGGTTGCAACGCAAAGAAAAATACCGCAGTAAAACTGCCCTGCCAATTTTGATAGGTTTCCAAGCATTGTTCTGCTGCAGCTCGGATGGTTTCCCACCAAGAGCCGGTTTGAGTGAAGGCATGGTAGGTTTTGACTCCATAGTAAAAATCATCCACCTGAGGCCGGTCGTAAAACGCCACCAACACCAACGGAATCAATCCCAGCAGAAAAAATACCGTGATCCCAATGCAAAATACCTTTGCGGTAGAATTCAAATGTTGTTTTACACGCAATTTATTTCTCCTTGCACTTTTTTAGTTTAGTTTAAAGAAAAGAGCCATCAAAAAAGAATCTTGATTTCATCTTATTTTCATCGTGAGAAATCGAAAGGCAATAATAAAAAGATTCCCCCACCGCCCGAAAGCAGTGGGGGAACCCTTTATCGGATATCCAATTTCAGTTTAAACGGTCAACCAACCATTAAGCCTGACGCTCTTTGATGGCAGCCTGAGCAGCAGCCAGACGAGCAATCGGCACACGGAAGGGAGAGCAGGACACATAGTCCAGACCGATGGAGTGGCAGAATTCCACGCTGGAGGGGTCGCCGCCGTGCTCGCCGCAGATACCCACGTGGAGTTCGGGACGGGTGGACTTGCCCAGCTGGATCGCCATCTTCATCAGCTTACCAACGCCAACCTGATCCAGTTTAGCGAAGGGATCGTTTTCGAAGATCTTGGCGTCATAGTAAGCATTCAGGAACTTACCGGCGTCGTCACGAGAGAAGCCGTAGGTCATCTGAGTCAGGTCGTTGGTGCCGAAGCAGAAGAATTCAGCTTCCTTCGCAATATCGTCGGCAGTCAGAGCAGCTCTGGGGATTTCGATCATGGTACCAACTTCGTACTTCAGATCGATTCCGGCAGCGGCGATTTCTTCGTCGGCGGTCTTGACCACAACGTTCTTGACGTACTTCAATTCCTTCACATCGCCTACCAGCGGGATCATGATTTCAGGAGCAACATTCCAATCGGGATGAGCCTTTTTCACGTTCAACGCAGCGCGGATGACAGCCTTGGTCTGCATCACAGCGATTTCGGGATAGGTGACAGCCAGACGGCAGCCACGGTGACCCATCATGGGGTTGAACTCGTGGAGAGAATCAATAATAGCCTTGATCTGTTCCACGGTCTTGCCCTGAGCGTCAGCCAGCTTCTTGATATCTTCTTCGGTGGTGGGTACGAACTCATGGAGCGGGGGATCCAGGAACCGAATGGTTACCGGGTTGCCTTCCAGAGCTTCATACAGCTTTTCGAAGTCGCCCTGCTGTACGGGGAGGATCTTATTCAGAGCAGCTTCCCGTTCTTCCACGGTGTCGGCGCAGATCATTTCACGGAATGCGTCGATCCGGTCGCCTTCAAAGAACATATGCTCGGTACGGCACAGACCGATACCTTCGGCGCCCAGTTCGCGAGCCTTCTTAGCGTCGGTGGGGGTGTCGGCATTGGTGCGGACCTTCAGACGACGGTACTTGTCAGCCCAAGCCATAACGCGGCCCAATTCGCCGGCAATGGTAGCGTCCACGGTGGGGATGATGCCGTCATAGATGTTACCGGTGGAGCCATCGATGGAGATATAGTCGCCTTCGTGGAATTCCTTGCCACCCAAGGTGAACTTCTTGTTTTCTTCATCCATGGTGATATCAGAGCAGCCGGATACACAGCAGGTGCCCATGCCACGAGCTACAACGGCAGCGTGAGAGGTCATACCGCCACGAACGGTCAGGATGCCCTGAGAAGCCTTCATACCGGTGATGTCTTCGGGAGAGGTTTCCAGACGAACCAGAACCACCTTTTCGCCTCTGGCGTTCCATTCTTCGGCATCTTCTGCAGTGAAGACGATCTTACCGCAAGCAGCACCAGGAGAAGCGCCCAGGCCCTTGCCCATGGGAGTAGCAGCCTTCAGAGCGGCAGCGTCGAACTGCGGGTGCAGCAGGGTGTCCAGGTTTCTGGGGTCGATCATCAGAACAGCTTCTTCTTCGGTGCGCATACCTTCGTCCACCAGATCGCAGGCAATCTTCAGCGCAGCCTGAGCGGTTCTCTTACCGTTACGGGTCTGGAGCATGAACAGTTTGCCGTGTTCCACGGTGAACTCCATGTCCTGCATGTCGCGGTAATGATCTTCCAAGGTCTTGCAGACCTGCTTGAACTGAGCAAACGCTTCGGGGAATTTCTCTTCCATTTCGGAGATGTGCATGGGGGTACGAACACCGGCCACCACGTCTTCGCCCTGAGCGTTGGTCAAGAATTCGCCGAACAGGCCCTTTGCGCCGGTAGCGGGGTCACGAGTGAAAGCAACACCGGTGCCGCAGTCATCGCCCATGTTACCGAAAGCCATGCTCTGTACGTTAACAGCGGTACCCCAAGAATAAGGAATATCGTTGTCACGACGGTACACGTTGGCGCGGGGGTTGTCCCAGCTGCGGAACACAGCCTTGATGGCGCCCATGAGCTGTTCTTTGGGATCGCTGGGGAAGTCAGAGCCGATCTTTTCTTTGTATTCGGCTTTGAACTGGCCAGCCAGTTCCTTCAAATCGTCAGCGGTGAGCTCTACGTCCTGGGTGACACCCTTCTTTTCTTTCATCTCGTCGATGAGCTGTTCGAAGTACTTCTTGCCGACTTCCATAACCACGTCGGAGTACATCTGGATGAACCGACGATAGCAGTCCCAAGCCCAACGGGGGTTGCCGGACTTTTCAGACAGCACTTCCACCACGTCTTCATTCAAGCCCAGGTTCAGGATGGTGTCCATCATGCCGGGCATGGAAGCACGGGCGCCGGAACGAACGGAAACCAACAGCGGGTTTTCCTTATCGCCGAACTTCTTGCCGGTGATTTCTTCCATCTTGGAGATGTACTCCATGATCTGAGCCTGAATTTCAGGATTGATGACCTTGCCATCTTCATAGTACTGGGTGCAGGCTTCAGTGG
>DXWR01000037.1 GCA_019416775.1 Oscillospiraceae bacterium
GAATATAAGATATTTGAATTTCACATTTTGCCAAATCCGTGCTACAATTTCTTATGCACAGAACATAAGAGCACAAACTGTTCGATGCCAAACGAACCTGAAGCGCAGGAGGTGCAGCAAACAATGCCGGAGGATTTCAAGGCAGAAGAATTGATCTTCCTTTTGAGAAGGATCAATCTGCATCTATCAACACAGCTGGAGCTTTCTTTAAAAGAAAAGGACATCAGTGGGATTCAGGCTTATTTTATGGTGTATCTCTTAAGACATCATCCCCAGGGGACCTATCTCACCGAGTTGTGCCGGGAAATCGGGGTGTCTAAGCCCACGCTGTCTGTGTTGATGAAGAAATTGAGAGAGAAGGGGTATCTCACCTTTCAGGAAAATCCGGAGGATATCCGGAAAAAGAAGGTGCTCCCCACAGAAAAACTCATGGCAGAAGGAAATGAATTTTTGCAGAAAGCCAACCAAATGGAAGATCGCATCTGCAATGTGCTGACTCAACAGGAAAACGTGCAGCTGCAAACTTTGGCCAAAAAGTTCTTAGACCGGTTGGCTGAATTAGAACAGGAGCAAGGCCAAACAAAATCAGATAGGAGGTACTTCAAACGTGAGAAAAGTTTTACAACAGCTCAAGCAGTATAAAAAACAGACCTTTCTCTGCATCATACTCACTGCTTTGGAAGTGATCATGGAAATCCTGATGCCTTTTGTCACTGCCATTATCATCGACCAGGGCTTACAGCAATTAAATCTATCGGTGGTGTATCGCTACGGGATTTTAATTGTGCTGATGGCCGTGTTGAGCTTGATTTTTGGTGCTTTGGCCGGTAAAAATGCCGCCAGCGCTTCTGCCGGTTTGTCCGCCAATCTGCGGGAAGCGATTTACGCCAAGATTCAAACTTTTTCTTTTTCCAACATCGATAAGTTCAGCGTTCCAGGCTTGGTGACTCGTATGACTACCGATATCACCAACGTGCAGAACGCCTTTATGATGGTGATCCGTGTGGCGGTGCGTGCGCCGTTGAACTTTATCTTCAGCTTTGCTATGTGTCTTTATATTAATCAAACCATCAGCTGGACCTTTTTGATTGCCGTGGCCTTTTTGGTGATTGTTATCGGCGCCATAATGGTAGTTACCTTAAAAATCTTCAACCAGGTCTTTAAGAAATACGACGACTTAAATGCCAGCGTGCAGGAAAACGTCACCGCCATCCGGGTGGTGAAGGCCTTCGTCCGGGAGGATTACGAAAACCAAAAGTTCTCCAAAGCATCCCAGGTCCTGTATAAGATGTTTGTGAAGGCGGAAGGCTTGCTGGCCTTCAATAACCCGGCCATGATGGTTGCGGTATATTTCTGCATCATTATTGTATCTTGGCTGGGGGCACAGTTTATTGTAGGCGGATCCTTGACCACCGGAGATTTGACCAGTCTGTTCAGCTATATTATGGCGCTGCTGATGAGCTTGATGATGCTCTCCATGGTAGTGGTGATGATCAGTATGTCTTTGGCCAGTATCCGCCGTATCAGCGAAGTACTGAGCGAAACCCCTGACCTGAAAGATCCGGAAAATCCGGTGATGGAAGTACCGGATGGACGGATTGACTTCAATCACGTGAACTTTTCTTATAAGCACGGCAGCGGGAAAAATGCTTTGTCCGACATTGATTTGCACATTAAGAGCGGAGAAACCATCGGCGTGATTGGCGGCACCGGTTCCGGCAAGAGCAGTCTGGTGAATTTGATCTGCCGGCTGTACGACGTCAACAATGGCTCGGTCTGTGTGGGCGGCATCGATGTGCGCAACTACGATACTGAGGTGCTGCGCAATCAGGTTTCCGTAGTGCTGCAAAAGAACACCCTGTTTTCCGGCAGCATTCTTCAAAATCTCCGCTGGGGCAATCCCGATGCCACTGAGGAAGAATGTATCCAAGCCTGCAAAGCGGCCTGCGCCGATGAATTTATCGACCGGATGCCGGACGGTTACCGCACTCGGATCGAGCGGGGCGGCAACAACGTTTCCGGCGGTCAGAAACAGCGGCTGTGCATTGCCCGGGCTCTGTTGAAAAAGCCGAAAGTGCTGATTCTGGATGACTCCACCAGTGCGGTAGACACCGCTACCGATGCCAAAATCCGGGCGGCCTTTGCCAAGGAAATCCCCGGCACCACTAAGATCATTATCGCCCAGCGGATCTCCAGTGTGGAGTCTGCCGACCGGATCCTGGTGTTGGACGATGGCAAGATCAACGCTTTTGACACTCACGAAAATCTGTTGAAAAATAACGCAATTTACCAAGAGATCTACACCTCCCAGAAGGAGGGCGGCGGCGACTTCGACCAGCCGGCATAATTGAGGAAGGAGGAAATGGTTTTATGAAGGACAGAAGACAAAAGGCCAGGATGACCACGGCGGCAACCCTGATCAAGCGGGTCATCCAATATATGCTTCATTATTATAAGATCCCGTTTATTCTGGTGGTTATCTGTATTTTGATTACTGCCATTGCCACGGTGGTGGGAGCTACCTTCCCTCAAAAGTTGGTGGATGAATACATTGGTCCCATGATCCAAAACGGATCCACCGATTTCAGTGCACTGGCTTCTGACTTGGTGCGGCTGGCCTGTATTATGGCTGTGGGCGTGATTACCGCCTTTGCCTACAACCGGATTATGGTTAACGTCAGCCAAGGCACCATGCGCCACCTCCGGGACGACTTGTTCCACAACATGGAAGCGTTGCCCATTCAATATTTCGATACCCACGCGCACGGCGACATTATGTCCGTCTACACCAACGACGTGGATACTCTGCGGCAGCTGCTCAGCCAGAGCATTCCCCAGATCATCAACTCGGTGATCACCATGATAGCGACGTTCATTACCATGATTATCCTGAATGCTGCTTTGACGGTGATTTCCATTATCACCGCCATTGCGATGCTGATTGTCACTTCACAATTTTCTAAGCTGTCCGGCAAATATTATGTCCATCAGCAGAAGGATTTGGGTGCTGTGGACGGCTTCATCGAAGAGATGCTGGACGGCCAAAAAGTGGTAAAGGTGTTCTGCCACGAAGAGGCGGCCAAAGCAGATTTCCACAAAGTCAACGAAAAATTGCGCAACAGCACCGACAAGGCCAACAGCTATGCCAACTTACTGATGCCTGTCAATGCCAATATCGGCTGGATCAGCTATGCGCTGGTAGCGGTGGTAGGCGCGATTTTAGGCATCAACGAACTGGCCGGCGTCACCATCGGCACTGTGGTAACTTTTGTGGGCTTGAACCGGAGCTTTACCAACCCCATCACCCAGGTGAGCCAGCAGGTGAACTTTGTGGTCAACGCCGCCGCCGGCGCCCAGCGTGTGTTTGAATTGATGGATCAGGTTCCCGAAACCGACGAAGGTTATGTGGAACTGGTCAATGCCAAGATGGATGAAAACGGCCAGCTCACCGAATCCGAAACTCGCACCAATCTGTGGGCTTGGAAGCATCCCCATAAGGCGGACGGCACTGTCACCTACACCAAACTGGAAGGCGGGGTAGTGCTGGATCATGTGGATTTTGGTTATTCGGAAGAAAAGATCGTCCTACACGACATCAGCCTCTACGCCAAACCGGGCCAGAAGATCGCCTTCGTTGGCGCAACCGGCGCCGGCAAAACCACTATTACCAACCTGATTAACCGGTTCTACGACATTGCCGACGGTAAAATCCGCTACGATGGCATTAACATCAACAAGATCAAAAAGGCGGATCTCCGCCGGTCCTTGGGCATGGTGCTGCAAGATACCCATCTGTTCACCGGCACGGTGATGGACAATATCCGTTATGGCAAACTGGATGCTACTGACGAGGACTGTATCAAAGCTGCCAAGCTGGCCAACGCCGACGGCTTTATCCGCCGTTTGCCGGACGGCTATCAGACTATGCTCACCGGAGACGGCGCTAATCTGAGTCAGGGCCAGCGTCAGCTGTTGGCCATTGCCCGGGCTGCGGTTGCCGATCCGCCGGCGCTGATTTTGGACGAGGCTACCTCTTCTATTGATACCCGTACCGAAAAGCTGGTCCAGGACGGAATGGATGCTTTGATGAAGGGACGCACCACCTTCGTCATTGCCCACCGGTTGTCTACGGTGAAGAATTCCGACTGCATCATTGTAATGGAGCAGGGCCGGATCATCGAACGGGGCACCCACGACGAATTGATTGCCGCCAAGGGCAAGTATTATCAGCTTTACACCGGTAACTTTGCCGCGTAAGCGGAATCAAAAAAGCGAGTTTTCTCTTTGCGGAGATGCTCGCTTTTTTGTTGGATTGTTTTTTGCGACGGCTCGCTTTTTTCTTTCTATTGTTGCTGGAAATTCATATTTTGCAAACATTTCTCAAAACATTCTTAAATACTGTTACGGTATTCTATCCATACCAACTACAGAAAAGGAGTCATTATCATGAACAAACACGATCAAGATTTTCTGGTGCAAAAGATTCGCACGCAGTATGCGGAAAAAGAACACACCCAGCTGGATGCCTTACAAAAGTTGGACGCAAAGGTAAAGCGCCCGGCAAAGGTGTTGGCCTACTTTTTAGGCGTGGTAGGTGCTATTGTGCTGGGCTGCGGCATGAGTTTGGTGATGACCGACATTGGCGCAACGCTGGGAATGGCAAACACCATGGTGCCGGGAATCGCAGTAGGGATCATAGGTTTGGTGCTGGTTGTAGTGAACTATCCCATCTTTCACAGCTTTTTAAGTTCCCGCCGGAAAAAGTATGCTGGTGCAATCATGGCGCTCAGCGATAAACTTTTGGAGAACCAATGATCCAGAAATAAAGAGCCAGGAGATTGCTTTGGCATCTTTTTAGGAAGATCGTGCTCCCGAGGCGCAGCTTCTCAATGTCCGGCATGATCATCTGAATTTGAAGACAAAATGAGGATACAGCCCTCCGACTTGGGAGTGTGCTGTATCCTTGTTTGCTGTTTGGATCAATGGAACGAGAAGGACATTGAATGTACTTGCTTAAATTATAAGATAGCTGTAACTTTAGTTTGCCTTGGACGGCTCCAATGACGCCGATTTTCTTTGCAGAGTTGAAAGCGGCGGAGTGTGGGAGAGAGGCTTATGGAAAACATCATGCTGCGCGCTATCCCAGTGTGGCTTTGAACCTTCCAAATGCGGAATTTTGTCTGGCAGTGGAAGCATTTGGGAGGCAGTAGATTCAAAACTATGATTCCGATTTTAAATAGAGATTTCGCAAGCAGGTTAAAAAAGCGCGGGAGGCTTTCGAAAATACTTGATATTTTTTCCAGATTAAGCAGGCAGAGGCTTCCAGCTTAGGAAGTAGGGGCCGGAAGCAGAGGTTGCTGCCAGTGGTGTTAATTAGTTTGTCAAAACAAAGAGCGTAGCCCAATCCTTCATCTACCAGCAAAGAGGCGTTGAATACCAGGTTGTAGGTGGCCACTACATTGAGTTTAGATAGCTCCCGCTTCATCCACTGAGACAGATATTGGATGTCGCCATGTTGTTGAGACACAATCAGTGGCTTATCCCATAAGTCTTCCGGAACAATGGCTTGTTTGCTGGACAAGGGGGAGTCCCGCCGCATTAGGACTCCCCAACAGTCGGTTTGGGGAATGGGGATGACTTCATATTTTTGGGTATCTACCCCTCGAAACAACAAACCAAAATCGATCAGGCCTTTGTCCAAGGCTTCTAATACATATTCGGCATTACCGCTGGAAAGATGGAAGTGGATGTGGGGATGCTGTTTTTGAATTTGTTTGGCGGCTCCGGCAAATAGACGAACTAAATCGGTTTCTCCGGTACCAATATAGACATCCCCTATGATAATTTCTTTCGCACAAGTAATTTCCTCTTCCGTCCGCTGTACCAGAGATAGGATTTCTTCTGCCCGCTTGCGCAGAATCATTCCTTCTTCGGTAAGAGTTACCTTCCGAGACCCTTTGGTACCGCGGATTAACAATTGTTTGCCTAGTTCTTCTTCTAAGGCCTTTAGCTGGGTGGACAGGGCAGGTTGGGATAGATGCAGGGATTGGGCTGCTGCAGAGATATTTTGTTCCCTGGCTACTGCTAAAAAATAACGTAGGACGCGGAGCTCCATTTGTTTTCCTCCTTCTGCTTTAGTATATCATGAGTTTCTATAGGTTTCAACGATGGAAATGAATCATAAATAAGTATTTGCTATCTTTTTGAGGAAGTGTTACACTAAAGTTAATCAGAACCTCTTTTGTAAGCGCAGCTAAAGGTTCGGAACAACAAAAGAAAAAATCGGCTAAAAGTAAAAGCAAACTGCTGGAACGAAGGCATTGGGGAAAAACAGCAAAGTTGGAGAGATGGAAGGAAAAGGCAAAAAACAAATTTTTGTACTTGAGATGAGAGGTAATGACTATGAAGCAAAAACGATGTTGGGCTTTTAGTTGTGTTTTGGCCTTCATATGGGCTTTAACGGGCTGTACAGGAGAGGAAGCAGCGTTTTTCCCCTTGGACACCGGTTCGGCAACGGAATTGCGGCAAAGTCAAACGGAGAGTTCCCAAACAGAAACATCCCCTTCGGATCAGCCGCTGCTTTCCCAGCCTCTTCCCGTTGAAACGACACCTTCCTCTCCATCGGAAATTGTTAGCAGCAGGCGGGGAGATACTGCCATGAAAATTAACGTCCAAATTGGAACCAGCACCTTTACAGCTACCTTGGAACAAAATGACGCTGTGGATGAGTGGGTAGAGATGATGAGAAGTGCACCTGTTACTATTCAGATGAACGACTATGCCGGCTTTGAAAAGGTAGGATCTTTAGGCAGAAACCTTCCTTCCAGTGACCAGCAAACCACTACGCAGCCCGGGGATATTGTACTGTATCAAAGCGATCAGATCGTGATATTTTACGGCACTAATTCCTGGAGTTATACTCGATTAGGTAAAATTGACAACCTTTCCGGTTGGGAGGAGGCTCTGGGCAACGAAAATGTCACGGTGACCTTTTCTTTATCGGAATAAAGAGGAAAAACATAGAAAGCTTCCGAAAAACCAGCGGGAATGTATGTCAGCTTTTTTATTGAGATGTTGGAATTAAAAAAGTGTCTAGAGTTTCTGCGCCGACGTTCAGCTGTAGACAGGTGGTAGTTCTGCGCTGGAGCACTTAGAAAATTCATTGAATTCAAAATGCTCATAAAGCATGTCTGAGAATAAAAACAAAGTATTTGCTATCCTGGTGAAAATGAAATAAAATAAAGATAGCAAATAAACCGCTGCTCTTACGCGGCAAGCGATTGCGCGACCAATTCTTTAGAAAATAAGATTGAAATGGAGGAAGCTAAAATGGAAGAAAAATTGGTTCTCACCCAGGAATGGGATAAAACCTTTCCCAAAAGCGATCAGATCAGCCACCGCAAGGTGACCTTCCACAACCGTTACGGCATTACATTAGCGGCCGACCTCTATCAACCCAAAGATGCACAGGGTAAGCTACCTGCCATTGCTGTTTGCGGCCCCTTTGGTGCGGTCAAGGAGCAGGCTTCTGGTCTCTATGCCCAAACCATGGCGGAACGGGGTTTTTTGACCATTGCCTTTGATCCCTCCTTTACAGGGGAAAGTGGTGGGCAGCCTCGGTATATGGCATCTCCCGACATCAATACCGAAGACTTCCAGGCGGCAGTGGATTTTCTGTCGGTGCAGGACAATGTGGATCCGGAAAAGATCGGCATCATCG
The DNA here is from genome assembly GCA_019416775.1 of Oscillospiraceae bacterium. Taxonomy (GTDB): domain Bacteria; phylum Bacillota; class Clostridia; order Oscillospirales; family Ruminococcaceae; genus Egerieicola. The sequence goes on from DXWR01000037.1 coordinate 7,721, forward strand.
GTATCTGCGGCTGGGGCGGCATGGCGTTGAACGTGGCGGCGCTGGATACCCGGATCAAAGCCACTGTGGCCTCCACCATGTACGATATGACTCGGGTGAATGCTAAGGGTTACTTTGATGCGGAAGATAGTGAACAAGCTCGCTACGACAAGAAAGTGGCTCTCAACGCTCAACGGATGGAAGATTACAAAAACGGCAGCTATGCCTTAGGCGGCGGCGTGGTGGATCCCCTGCCGGAGGACGCTCCCTTCTTTGTAAAGGATTACCACGATTACTACAAGACGCCCCGGGGCTATCATCCCCGTTCTTTGAACTCCAACGGCGGCTGGAATGTCACCGGTTGTATGTCCTTCCTTAACCAGCCGATTTTGCAGTACAGCAACGAGATTCGCAGTGCTGTTTTGGTGATCCATGGGGAAAAGGCTCATTCCTGCTACTTCAGCAAGGATGCCTTTGCCAATATGGTGAAGGACAATCCCTATGCAGACAATAAAGAATTGATGATTATCCCGGGAGCGGTCCACACCGACCTGTACGACCGGACTGATAT
>DXWR01000038.1 GCA_019416775.1 Oscillospiraceae bacterium
ATCCGAAATAGAACATATGTTCTAATAAAACGATTTTCGGAGGTAACTATGACGGAGGAAAACTACAATTACAGAACCAGCCCACTCTTTTTAAGAAATCAATTCAAAGGTTCCGGCGAATTTAACATACCTGTTATTCCCAAAAGTGATTTTTCAGAGGAAGATCTTGAAAACTTACTTTTGATTGGCTTTGACCGGGCAAAGAATGATCGCAAAAATCTAAACCGAATGGTTCATTTTTTTCTGTATGATTACAAATTCGAAAAAATTTGGCAGCACCCCGATGATTATGTGGATAAGCTGAAAGATTACAAAGGCGTACTGTCCCCGGATTTCAGTATGTATCTGGAAATGAACCGAACCTTGCAGCTCTACAATACCTTCCGCAATCGCTGGTGCGGAGCGTACCTAGCAAGTAAAGGAATCAAGGTCATTCCTACCATCAACTGGGGCAATGAGGATACCTTTGATTTTTGCTTCGAGGGAGTTCCCAAAGGGAGCATTGTTGCGGTTTCCACCTACATGGTACAGGAACACAACAATCATGCCGATCAAAAGGATTTCTTTCTAAAAGGCTATGACGAAATGCTTCGGCGGATCCAGCCTGCCAAAATTATCTGTTACAGTCAACCCTTTCCGGAAATGGAGGGAGAGATCATTCCGGTCGATTATGAGTTGAGCAGTTGGAAATATCAAAACAAAAGTCAAGAAATCTTGCATACGCAACCGTCTCGTGGTATGATTGTAACAAAGACCATCCTGCAGCCGGATAAACTATTTCAAATTGCATGGAAGGGCTCCGGCAGTGCCTATGGCGGTCAATGGAAACCAAAAAAGCCGGGAGATGAAAAATTCTTAGGACAACCAAATTCCATCCAGACCTTTTATGAAAATTACCGCATTGATGTAAAATACGGCGCAGACGGACGAGCCATTATGATGAGGCATTATACAAGTACTCCCAATCCAAAACATCATACTAACCCTCACGATCATATCATCTTATGGGATCCAAACAGAGGAAACCCATTACCTCAGGGACCTATCAATTATCCCAACGGCGCTCCGGAATTCAAACACTATGTGAAGGAGGAATACAGCATGAATAAAACGTCAACAGTTCCGGAAGGAAATTCCTTAGAAGAGAATCGTTTCCAATCCATCAGCGAATTCAAATGGTGCGTCAACGATGGCGGCGAAGTAGTTTTTGAGTGGAAAGGAAACCATTATGGAATAGGGCATCCAAATAACAAAATTTTAATCAGCGCAAATTGCTATGAAAAAAACGGAAAATTTTACAATGCCAATACCAATCAGGAATATACCGCAGAAGACGAATTGTGGGGCGACACAGCGGACGACATTCTGGAATTCAACGTCTCCGGCGACCGGCTCCGAGACGTCATCACCCAGGTCACCGTCCTGGACCGCACCATCTAAAACGCAGCACAATCCCCTCCGCCGCTCCAACAACACTCACGAATTCATAGGTAAAGAAGGAATACAGCATGAATAAAACGCCAACAGTCCCGGAAGGAACTTCTTTTGAAGAGGATCGTTTCAAATCTATCAGCGAATTCAAATGGTGCGTCAACGATGGCGGCGAAGTAGAATTCGAATGGAAAGGAAAAGCTTATTCCATTACCCATCCAGAGGGAAGAATCAACATCGGAGAAGGCTGTTATCAAAAAGGCGGGAAGTATTATAATGTGATCAGCCATACTGAATATACTCCCGGTGATGGTGACTTGTGGGGCGATACCGCCGATGAAATTCTCGAATACAATATGAATGGCGATAAACTTCGAGATGTAGTTACCCAGATTAAGGTATGGTCTCGATCCATTTAAAGTGCAGAGAGTAACCGTTCGCATGAAATCGAATTGAATGGAGCTATTGCTGAATTCAATTTCCGAAGGAGACATCATATGGCCGATTGCAATTTAGATCGATGCAATTCCCTGGAAGAGGACCATTTCGAATCCATCAGTGAATTCAAATGGTGTGTCAACGATGGCGGCGAAGTAGAATTCGAATGGAAAGGAAATCAGTATACCATTTGTCATCCAGAAGGTCGAATTAATATTGGAGCAGCTTGTTACAAAAAAGACGGAAAATTTTACAATGCCAACACCAATCAGGAATATACCGCAGAAGACGAATTGTGGGGCGACACAGCGGACGACATTCTGGAATTCAACGTCTCCGGCGACCGACTCCGAGACGTCATCACCCAGGTCACCGTCCTGGATCGCACCATTTGAACTGCTTGTTTTCTGCAAAAAAGCCGTCCCCCATTCAAACGTTTTTCTTACAGACTGCTGCATTCATGGAAAAGCCCGTGGTACAACCATGGGTTTTTCTTTTTCTTTCGTTGCACCCCCCAAAAATCTATGCTACAATATTACCATCACCAACAAAGAAAGGAGCTGCTTCATGGATTTGCTGGATGCCCGGCTTCGATGCTGCGCCGGCTATGTGCGCCCCGGCACAGCATTGTGCGACGTGGGGTGCGACCACGGTTACCTGCCCTGCCAACTGGCGCTGGAGGGAAAAATCCGCTTCGGTTTAGCCTGCGACGTCAATCCCGCACCCTTGGACTCCGCCCGGCGGACCATCGCCCGCACCGGCACCGAAAAGATTGTCTCCACCCGGCTCAGCGATGGACTGAGCGCCGTTCAACCGGAAGAAGCCCGGGACATCGTCATTGCCGGTATGGGAGGAGAATTGATCCTCTCCATTTTGCTGGGAGTCTCCTGGGTGAAAGAGCGGGGACGGCGGTTGATTTTGCAGCCCATGACCAAAGCCGACCTGCTGCGCCAGGGACTTTGCCGGGAAGGATTCCGGATCTTGGAGGAATCTGCCGTGATGGACGGCAACCGGTGTTACGCCATTTTGCTGGCGGAGTACGACGGACAAATGCGGGATTGTTCTTCCCTGTACGCCGTCACCGGTGAAATGAAGGACGACGCTTACCTGGCCTTCCAGCAGCAGCGCTGCCAGCGAAAAGCCCAAGGTCTAGCCCAAGGCAAAGATCCTGAAGCAGAAGCCGTTTTGCAGCTGGCAGAGCAGATCCAGCAACGGCGAAACGCCTTGAAAGGGGAAAAAACAGATGAACGCAAAACAAATTTATGATGCCATTGGGCAGGTGGCACCCTTCGACTGTGCGGAAAGCTGGGATAACCCCGGCCTGCTGGTGGGCAGCCCCCAGGCAGAAGCAGATCCCCTGGGACTGGCGTTGGACATCACCCCTCAGGTATTGGCGGCGGCAAAAGAAAAAGGAATTCAAACCATCCTCACCCACCATCCGGTGATCTTTCACCCCTTAAAGCAGGTGCGGCAGGACAGCCCGGTGTTCCAGTTAATCCAAAGCGGCATCACTGTCATCAGCGCCCACACCAACCTGGACCGTTCCCCTCAGCTGGGCACCAACCGGGTTTTGGCGGAGCGATTGGGCCTTTGGAACGGTTCCCTGTCCCCGGAATTGGAGGAGATGGGGGTTTTGGGGGAACTTCCTCCCTGCCCTGCCCCGGAGCTGGCCAAAAAAGTAAAAACTGCGCTGGGCTGCGCTTCGGTGAACTTCTACGACGCAGCCATCCCCTGTCACCGGGTGGCCGTGATTGCCGGAAGCGGCGGAAGCTTGCTGGAACAGGCTGCGGCAGCAGGAGCCGACACCCTCATTACCGGAGACGTGAAACAGGATGTATTCGTCTCCGCCCAATGGCTGGGGATGAACCTGCTGGAAGTCAGCCACTTTGATCTGGAAAACCCGGTGTTTTCCAAACTGGGGCCTTGGCTGGAAGAGACGTTAGGAATCCACACCTGCCTGCTCAGCCCCCAAAATCCGGTGCAATGGATTTAATTTCACACAATTAGGAGTCACATACCTATGGCATTAGACGGCATTTATCTCTACGCATTGGCCCGGCAGATTGGTCGAGAGGCTTTAAACAGCCGAGTAGAAAAAATTCATCAACCCTCCAAAGAAGAAATTATCATCTGGCTGCGCAGCCCTGCCGGGCGGTACCGGCTGCTTTGCTGCGCCAATCCCAGTGCGCCCCGGGTGCAGCTCACCGGCTTGAATCCGGAAAACCCCAAAATCCCGCCCCAATTCTGCACTTTGCTGCGCAAGCATCTCTCCACCGGCAAATTGGTAGGGGTGCGCCAGGAGGGGTTGGACCGGGTGCTTCACCTGGACTTCGAAGCCATCAACGAGCTGGGAGATGTGGTCACCCTGACCCTCACCATGGAGATCATGGGGCGGCACTCCAACTTAATTTTAGTCAATCAGGAAGGCAAGGTATTGGACGCCATCCGCCGGGTCGGGGAAGAGCAGAGCAGTGTGCGGCTGCTGCTTCCCGGCGTCACCTACCGCCCTGCCCCAGCCCAGCACAAATTAAACCCCTTTACCGCTTCGCCGGATGAAGGGAAAGCCGCCTTCTCCGCTTTGCCGGATATGGCTTTTTCCAAAGCCATTTTACAGGTTTACCAAGGTATCTCCCCTCTCCTCAGCCGGGAACTGGCAGAATATGCCTGCAACGGGGCGGAACTGAACAAAAGCCAGATCTCCGATTACCGCTACCAACGCTTATTTGACCGGCTGGCAGAATTGAAGGCCCAGATCGATTCCGACTCCGCCGCCTACACCATGGTGCTGGAAAACGGACGTCCCCGGGAATTTTCGGTGTGCCCCTTAGAGCAGTACCGCAGCGCATTGGAAAGCCGTCAGTTTTCCAATCCCAGCAGCCTGTTGGACGGCTTTTACTCCCAACGGGACCTGCAGCTCCGCATGGCCCAAAAGGGACAGGATCTGCTCCGGGTGCTCACCAGCGCATCTCAGCGGGCTCAGCGGAAATTGGATCACCGGCAGCAGGAACTTCAACGTTCCCTGGACCGGCAGCGGTACCAGCAGTTGGGAGATTTGATCCAAGCCAACCTGTACCAAATCAAAAAGGGAGATACCCAAACCACCGTCACCGACTACTTCGACCCGGAGCAGAAACCGGTGACCATCTCCCTGGATCCTGCCTTATCCCCGGCGCAGAATGCCCAGAAGTATTACAAAGAATACCGCAAAGCCAAAACTGCCCGGGAACTGTTGGGCGGGCTGATCCAGCAGAACCAGGATGAAATCGTTTATCTGGACACCATCTTTGACGAACTGGCCCGGGCCAGCCGGGAAAGCGACCTGAACGCCATCCGGGAAGAGTTGGAGCAGCAGGGTTATCTGCGGAAAGCTCGCCGGAAATTAAAACCGGACAAGCCTCTGCCGCCTATGGAATTTGTCACTGACGACGGCTTTACGGTGCTCTGCGGGCGGAACAACAAACAGAACGACCAGCTCACCCTGAAAACCGCCCGAAATTATGATGTGTGGTTCCACACCAAGGACATCCCCGGCAGCCACGTGATCTTACAGTCCCAAGGGGAGGACCGGCCCATTCCGGAACGCTCCATCCTCCAGGCCGCCACCATTGCCGCCACCCATTCCCGGGGACAGGATTCCAATCAGGTGCCGGTGGACTACACCTTGATCAAATACGTGAAAAAGCCAAACGGCGCCCGGCCGGGGATGGTGATCTTCACCCACAACAAAACCCTCTATGTGGCTCCGGACTTGGCCCTCTGCGAAAAATTAGCCAAAGAAGCAAAGTAAACACCATGCCTCGATCTGAAAACAGGATCGGGGCATTTTGCTTGCAGAGACAAAAAGAAAGCGGCAGCTTCCGAAGAAACCACCGCTTCCTTTTATGAATTGAGGAAAAGCAGGACAAACTCTATTTTGCTTTGGTCACACTGTGACAGCCGCTGCAACCGGCACAGTTGCCGCTGCAGCCAGAGGAGACGCCACCCTTTTGTTTTCCGGAGCAGGCACTGCATCCAACGCAGCCGCCCCGGCGGGTGGTCTTCACCATATACCACACAGCAAGGCCCAGCAGGGCTGCTAAAATTACCGAAATGATAATGGTTGCAATCATGATTGTCGCCTCCTTTGGCAAAAATTATTTCTTATGCCCGCTCCGCAGCGTGGGACAAGCTGTGTCTCTTGGCCGGACGGAACAGCAGGTACAGCACGCCGATCAACAGCAGGAAGGCAATGATCGTCCAAATGCTGAATCCAACTGCGCCCACAAACAAACCGATGATTTGATAGATCATCAAACTCAGCACATAGGCCAGAACCACTTGATAAATCAGGGCAAAGGCAAACCACTTGCCGTTGTTCATTTCCCGGCGGATGGTGCCCACCGCAGCAAAGCAGGGAATGCAGTACAGGTTAAAGGTGAGGAAGGAGAAGGCCGCCACACCGCTGGACAGCATGGAAGTGAAGGCCAAAAGCAGGCTGGGATCGTCCTCCGCCGCATCGGCGCCCACGTTGAGCAGCACACCCAAGGTGCTGACCACGTTTTCCTTGGCGATCAGGCCGCTGATGGTGCCTGCCACCGCTTCCCAGGTGCCGAAGCCCAAGGGAATGAAGATGGGGGCAATGAAGCTGCCGATGGCTGCCAGCATGGAGTCGTTGATCTCCACCATGCCAAACCCGGAATCGGTAAATCCAAAGCTGGACAGGAACCAGATCAAGGCGCTGGACACAAAGATAATGGTACCGGCTTTGATAATGAAGCTCTTCACCCGTTCCCACATATGGAGCAAAACGCCCTTGACAGCGGGGAAGTGATACTGAGGCAGCTCCATGACAAAGGGAGCCGGATCACCGGCAAAGGCCTTGGTCTTTTTCAGGATGATCCCGGAAAGAATCACCAGGGCAATGCCGATAAAGTACATCACAGGGGTCATCCACCAAGCATCCGGGAAGAAAGCGCCTGCAATCAAGGCGATCACCGGCAGCTTTGCACTGCAGGGAATAAAGGTGGTGGTCATCACCGTCATACGGCGGTCCTTTTCGTTTTCGATGGTCTTGCTGGCCATCACCCCGGGCACACCGCAGCCAGAAGCAATCAGCATGGGAATAAAGCTCTTGCCGGACAGGCCGAACCGCCGGAAGATCTTATCCATAATGAAAGCAACCCGAGCCATGTAGCCGCAGTCCTCCAAAATGGAGAGCAGCAAGAACAAAATAAACATCTGGGGCACAAAGCCCAGCACAGCGCCGACACCGGCCACAATGCCGTCCAGAATCAGGCTTTGCAGCCAATCGGCAGCGCCTACGGCGTTCAGGCCGTCTTCAATAAGCACCGGGATACCGGGAACCCACAAACCGTAATCGTTTACCACAGGTTCTTCCAGGGACATCAAAGCCTGAGCCTCCGTGCTTTCGGTATCCACATCCAGGCTGGCCAACGCTTCGCCCAAGGGATCCTCCGCTTCAGCAGACTCCTCCAGGGCGGCGTCCAGATCTTCGGAGAAGGTTTCGGCGTCTACATCCATGGAAACCGCCAATTCTTCCACCGCAGCGGCGTATTCCTCTTCATAGGTTTCCACTGCTTCATTGTAGGCATCCTGGCCAAAGCCCAAGAACCAACCGTCCCCGAACACACCGTCGTTGGCCCAGTCGGTGGCAATGGTGCCGATCCAGCTCACCGAGATATAGTAGACGATAAACATAATGGCCGCAAAGATAGGCAGCGCCGCCCAACGGTTGGTAACCACCCGGTCGATTTTATCGGAGGTGCTTAAAGCCGCCGCTTTCTTGACCATGCAGCCGCCCACCATTTTGGCAATGAGGGTGTAACGCTGGTCGGTGATGATGCTCTCTGCATCGTCATCCATCTCATGCTCCAGATCAGCGGAAATCTTTTCCACGGTTTCAGCCGGCTGATACTGCTCTACCATCTGTTCATCCCGTTCCAGCAGCTTCACTGCCACCCAGCGGTTATCCGCTTCCGGGCAGGAGGCCTGCACGGCGGAGATAGCTTCTTCCACCGGCTGGTCAAAGCGATAGGGCAAAGGCTGATCCTTCCCCGCCACCGAAATGGCCAGTTTGGCAGCTTCCAGGCTGTTGGTGCCTTTCAGTGCGCTGATCTTGATCACCGGGCAGCCCAGCTGCTTTTCCAGCTTCTTGACGTCGATTTGAATGCCGTTTTTCTCCAACAGGTCGCTCATATTCAGGGCAACCACCATGGGGATTCCCAGCTCCAACAGCTGGGTCGTGAGATAGAGGTTCCGCTCCAGGTTGGTGGCATCCACCAGATTCAGTATAACATCCGGATGCTCTTCCAGCAAGAACTTTCTGCTGATCACCTCTTCCAACGTATAGGGAGAGAGGGAATAAATACCGGGCAGGTCGGTGATCATCACATCTTTATGCTTTTTCAGCCGTCCTTCCTTCTTTTCCACCGTTACGCCGGGCCAGTTGCCCACGTATTGGTTGGAGCCGGTCAAGTCGTTGAACAGGGTGGTTTTCCCACAGTTCGGGTTGCCGGCCAGAGCAATGTTGATACTCATAGATTTCTCCTTTCCGAATCAATCCCAGTGAAAAAATTTCTCAGGCTTCCTCCACCAGGACATTTTCCGCCTCGCTTTTGCGCAGGCTCAGTTCATATCCTCGAAGGGTCACCTCCAAAGGATCCCCCAAAGGAGCCACCTTGCGCAGATAAATCTCCACACCCTTGGTGATCCCCATATCCATCAAACGGCGTTTGATGGCGCCGGTGCCGGTGAGCTTTTGCACCTTCACGGTCTCCCCAATCTTGGCATCCCGCAGTGTTTTCATGACTTGATCTCCTTTCCTGACAATCCAGCTATCTTCCCCAACCGCTTACAGAACTCTCTGTTCCTTGCCGCAGCAGAGGATCTTTGCCGCCATGGATTGGCTGATGGCCACCCGGGATTCCTTCACCCGGACAATCACATTCCCACCCATGCGGTTGACCACGCTCACTTCGCTGCCCTTGGTAAAACCCAAAGTCTCCAAAAAGCGCTTGGTGTCCTCCTTCCCTTTGACCGACATCACCTGCATCTCCACGCCGGCATCTGCCATAGCCAAAGGGATCACTCCCCCGATAGGCGCCGGATTTGCCCGGCCGGTCACAGATTGTTCTGCCCACATACTGTTTCAACTCCCTTTCGGAACACAACTTGCGATTAGTGAAAGCTAACTTCTGACTAAACTTTATCTTACTCAAGTTAGTCT
>DXWR01000039.1 GCA_019416775.1 Oscillospiraceae bacterium
ACCCTGAACGGATGTCCTGCCAAAGGTGGGGAAAAAATAATTCCCGGACAGGATCGAGTCTTTTTGGATGGAGAAGAACTGGTTTGGCAGCAGCATATTTACCTCATGTTAAATAAACCAAAAGGGGTGGTCAGCGCCACCCGGGACAGCCGGGAAAGGACAGTGCTGGATTTGGTGCCGGAGGAATACCGGCGGCCAGGACTGTTTCCTGCCGGACGGCTGGACAAGGATACCACTGGCTTTGTGCTGATCACCGACGATGGGGAGTTTGCCCATCGGATGCTCTCTCCCAAGCATCATGTAGAGAAAACCTACCAGGCGTTGCTGGCGGGATCGTTTACCGAAGAGATGGCCCGGCAATTTGAAACGGGCTGTGTGCTGAAGGATGGATATCAATGCCTCCCCGCCCGAATTCGGCTGCTGGAACAGGGAGAAAACGCCTTGGTGGAAATTGTGTTGCGGGAAGGAAAATATCATCAAATACGCCGTATGGCGGCGGCCTGCGGCAGCCGGGTATTGGAACTTAGACGGATCCGGCTGGGTGAACTGTCTTTGGACCCCAATTTGGAGCCGGGCAAGTGTAGGGAAATATTGCACAAAGAATTGCATAAAATTTTGACAACTTCTACACCACGGGCCCAAGAAAGGCCTTGACGGTGAAAAGAATTGGTTGGATTCTACAATTTTATTTTTGAAACTTTAGTTAAAAAGATACTGTTTATTTCCTCCGGAATTTGGTATTATAATGATACAACATTCTCATGTTTCTTGTATGTTGAATGACGAGAAAAGCAGCATGAAAATTAAAGTTTAGGAGGCCAAAGGTATGGCAGGATTATCTCTGAGAGGCATCTACAAAAAGTATGCAGGCAACGTGGTAGCGGTCAGCGACTTCAACCTGGAAATCGAAGACAAGGAATTTATCATTCTGGTTGGTCCTTCCGGCTGCGGTAAGTCCACCACTTTGCGGATGATTGCCGGTCTGGAAGAGATTTCGGAAGGCGAGCTGTACATTGACGGAAAATTGATGAACGACGTATCCCCCAAAGACAGAGACATCGCAATGGTGTTCCAGAACTATGCTCTGTACCCCCACATGACCGTATATGACAACATGGCATTCGGTCTGAAGCTGCGGAAGGTTCCCAAAGCTGAAATCAAGCAGAGAGTAGAAGAAGCTGCCCGGATCCTGGACATCTCCCACCTGCTGGATCGGAAACCCAAAGCGCTGTCCGGTGGCCAGAGCCAGCGTGTTGCTTTGGGCCGTGCAATCGTTCGTGAACCCAAAGTGTTCCTGCTGGACGAACCTCTGTCCAACTTGGACGCAAAACTCCGTGCTCAGATGAGAACCGAGATCTCCAAGCTGCACCAGAAACTGGGCACCACTTTCATTTACGTAACCCACGACCAGACCGAAGCTATGACCATGGGTACCCGTATCGTGGTTATGAAGGATGGCTTCATTCAGCAGGTGGATACCCCCCAGAACCTGTACAGCTATCCCTGCAATGTGTTCGTAGCAGGATTTATCGGATCCCCCCAGATGAACTTCCTGGACGCCACTGTAACGCAGAAGAACGGCAAATACTGCTTGGATATTTGCGATGGCAAGTATAGCTTGGTGCTGCCTGAAAGCAAGATCAACGACGGCGTAAAGGCTGCGGTTGGCAAAGAAGTGATCCTGGGTATCCGTCCGGAACACATTCATGATGAAGAGATGTTCCTCTCCAGCGTTTCTACCGGCATCGTAGACGCTGACGTGGAAGTAACCGAAATGATGGGCGCAGAAACCTACCTGTACCTGAATGTGGAAGGTGTTAACCTGACTGCTCGTGTTTCTGCTCGTTCTACCGCCAGACCCGGCGATACTGTGAAGGTTGCTTTCGATATGAATAACATTCACATTTTCGACAAGGAAACCGAAACCACCATTACCAACTGATTTCATTCATCCCTCCTTGTACGATGGATGCAAAGGGCCCCTGCTTCGGCGGGGGTTCTTTTTTGCACAAAACAGGCGCTTTTTTCTTCCGAAAACCAAAATCAGTTCCTGTTTTTTCCAAAAAGCAAGGTTTACCCCTTGACAACCTGTGGGGGAATGGGTATAATGGCTACTTGTAAAGCCGTCGGCTTTACAGCATTGCGGAGAAGGTGAGCGTTTGGAAAAAAATGTAGAAGTAGCAATTCTGTTGGACATTTACGGCGAACTGCTCACCGATAAGCAGCGGGATGTGATTGATCTTTATTACAACCAAGATTTGTCTTTGGGAGAGATAGCCTCTCATCAGCAGATCACGCGCCAAGGGGTGCGGGACAGCATTAAGCGGGGAGAGGAATTTCTCTATGAACTGGAAGACAAATTGGGTCTGCTGAAAAGCCAGCAGCAGTTGCAGGAAGATATGATGCGGATCCGCCGGCTGGCGGAAAACATTTATCACATCAGCGATGAATATAAGTATTCCGCACAGATTTTGCAGGACGCCCGGCAGATTATCCAGCTTTCCGGGCAGCACATCCAGGAGTAAGGAGGTTCCGCTGTGGCTTTTAAAGGGTTAAGCGAAAAGCTCAATGCCGTGTTTAAACGGCTGAAGGGCAAAGGTAAGCTCAACGAAGATGACATCAAGGTTGCCATGCGGGAGGTCCGCCTGGCGCTGCTGGAAGCGGACGTGAACTACAAGGTAGTCAAGGACTTTGTGAAATCCGTCAGCGAACGGGCTGTGGGGGCCGAGGTTCTGGAAAGCCTCACTCCCGCTCAACAGGTGATCAAGATCGTTCATGAAGAACTGATCCGCCTGATGGGCAGCGAAAATGCCCGGATCCAGTTCCCCGCCCATCCTCCTTGTGTGGTTATGATGGTTGGCTTGCAGGGCAGTGGTAAAACCACCCACTCCGCCAAGCTGGCTAAGTACTTCAAAGGCCAGGGACACCGTCCTTTACTGGTAGCCTGCGATATCTACCGTCCCGCCGCCATTGAACAGTTGAAGGTGGTGGGCGAACAGGCGGGAGTCCCGGTATTTGAACTGGGGCAACGTCCGCCGTTGGAAATCGCCCAAAAGGCCATTGCCCACGCTAAGGATCATGGCAACGACTTGGTGATTTTGGATACCGCCGGACGGCTGCACATCGACGAAGCGTTGATGGCGGAGTTAAAAGGGTTGAAGGAAAACCTGGAAATCCACGAAACCCTGCTGGTGGTGGACGCCATGACCGGCCAGGATGCGGTGAACGTGGCTAAGAGCTTCCACGAACAGCTGGACATTACCGGAGTGGTGCTCACTAAGCTGGACGGCGACACCCGTGGCGGTGCGGCCCTCAGCGTACTGGCAGTCACCGGGCGGCCCATTAAGTTTGCCGGCATCGGAGAAAAGCTGGATGATTTGGAACCCTTCCACCCGGATCGGATGGCAAGCCGGATTCTGGGAATGGGGGATGTGCTTACCCTGATCGAAAAGGCGCAAACCGCTGTGGACCAAAAAGAAGCGGACAAAATGATGCGCCGTTTAAAGGAAAACACCTTCAATATGGAGGATCTTCTGGCTCAAATGCAGCAGATTAAGCAGATGGGCTCCCTGCGGCAGATCATCGGGATGCTTCCCGGTGGGGACAAGATTAAGGACGAGGACATCGATGACCGCCAGATCCTTCACGTGGAGGCGCTGATCCGCTCCATGACTCCCGCCGAACGGGAAAATCCCAAAATCATCAATCCTTCCCGGAAGCGTCGGATTGCTGCCGGCAGCGGTCAAAAGGTGGAGGATGTAAACAAGCTGCTGCGGCAGTTTGAGCAGATGCAGAAGATGATGAAGCAGTTCTCCGGTAAGGGGAAGAAAGGCAAAATGAGCCGCCGTGCCATGCTTCGGAATATGGGAAACATGGGCAACTTCGGCGGCATAGGAATGAAGTAAATTGAGAAGGAATTCGGCAGGACTTGCTGCCGGCCCCATTCTTGATTACTATATTTTAATTTTTCGCAGCAAGCGAACAGGAGGAATTGTAACATGGCAGTTAAAATCAGAATGCGCCGGATGGGCGCCAAGAAAGCTCCCTTTTATCGGTTTGTAGTGGCAGATTCCCGGTATCCTCGGGACGGCCGGTTCATTGAAGAACTGGGCTACTATGATCCCACTAAGAATCCCAAAGTGATCAGTGTGGATGCAGAAAAAACCAAGAAATGGATCGCCAACGGTGCTCAGCCCACCGAAACTGTGAAGAAGCTGTTTAAGGAACACAACGTGCTGTAATAAGCAATGCTCCCGAACATCTTGGAGAGGAGATTGTTTGTGAAAGAATTATTGGAAACCATTGCACGGGGTCTGGTGGAAAACAAAGACGCAGTGCAGGTGGAGGTGGACCAGCCCGATGAAGAGGGCGTGGTGGTCTACCATCTCCATGTAGCGCCGGAAGACATGGGCCGGATCATCGGCAAGCAGGGACGGATTGCTAAGGCCATCCGTGTTGTGATGCGGGCCGGCGCCAGCCGTACCGACCAGCGGATCGCCGTGGAAATCGATTGATGGAATTAAGAGGGACTGCTTGCGCGGCAGTCCTTTTTCGTTATCAGGAGGAAGATAGTTATGATCAAACCCTATCTGGAAGCCGCCAAAGTGGTATCTACCCATGGAGTGCTGGGAGAAGTCCGGGCGCAAAGCTACTGCGATGATCCCGAAATTCTCTGTCATTTGGGTATGTTGTACCTGGATTCTCAGGGAAAACGCCCCATTGGATTGCAGCGGGGCCGGGTGCACAAAAATGTGGTGATCCTGAAATTGGACGGGGTGAATTCCCTGGACGATGCACAAAAGCTTCGTGGCAAGATGCTTTACCTGGATCGCCGGGATCTGGAGCTGGAACCGGGACAGTACTTTATCCAGGATCTGTTGGGCTGCACCGTGGCGGATGCCCAGAATCCGGAGAAGGTATACGGAGTGCTGGTGGATGTGACCAACACCGGGGCTTCCGATATCTACCACATCAAGGCTTCGGACGGACGGCTGCTGCTGGCCCCTGCCATTCCCCAGGTGGTAAAGCAGGTGGATCTGGAACAGGAGCGAATTCTCATTACCCCCCTGGAAGGACTGTTTGACTGATGCGGATTGACATTGCCACCCTTTTCCCGGAGATGTGTGAAGCTTATTTAAGTGAATCTATTTTAGGCCGGGCTCGGAAGGCCAACTGTCTGGAGGTTCATTGCCACAACATCCGGGACTACACCTTGGACAAGCATCACCGGGTAGACGACTACTCTTATGGCATTGGCAAAGGCATGGTGATGCAGCCGGATCCCATTTGGCGGTGCTACCAGGCGGTGGAGGCCATGGCGCAGGAAAAGCCCTGGGTGATCTACCTTTCTCCACAAGGCCAGACCTTTACACAGAACAAGGCAGTGGAGTTGAGCAGGCGCCCCCGGCTGTTTCTCCTCTGCGGCCACTACGAGGGGGTAGACCAGCGGATCTTGGATAAGATCGTGGATGAGGAGATCTCCATGGGGGATTTTGTCCTCACCGGCGGGGAATTGCCGGCTTTGGCGGTGACCGATGCAGTGGCGCGGATGCTGCCGGGAGTGCTTCCGGAAGAGGAATGTTTTGCCCGGGAAAGCCATTATGACGGACTGTTGGAACACCCCCAGTATACCCATCCCAGAGTGTGGGATGGCCGGGAAGTGCCGGAAGTCCTCCTGTCCGGCCATCATGCCAATATTGAGGCTTGGAAACTGGAAGAAAGCCTGAAGCAGACCAAATTGAAACGCCCCGATCTTTATGCAGCTTGGATAGAAGCGCACCCACCTCAGCCGAAAAAAAGGGGGAAAAAGGACAAATCTACTGAGAAAACCCCATTGGAGCCCCCCTCTTTTTGATAGTTTTGTTAGTTTCTCGAAGCGACGTTGAAAGACTTTGTGGAAAATTCATAAGAACCGGCCTTTTTCCAATTCCCAATCTATCATTTAATCCAAACTGGTTTTTCAGGGATTGACTGGAATTTTCATGACGATTATAATATAAGTGTTGTAAGGCGCAAAATGAGCATTATTTTGCTGCTATGCGGCGAATGCAGCCCCGAATCCAACAAAAAGCAACGAGAAGCAAGGAGCGAAGATCGTCATGTATGTAAGAGATGTAATCGTCAAAAATAAGGTGGGTCTCCATGCCCGCCCCGCCACCTTCTTCATTCAGCGTGCCAACGAATACCAATCCTCCATCTGGGTGGAGCGGGACGAACGCCGGGTGAACGCAAAAAGTCTGTTGGGGGTTCTCAGTTTGGGGATTCTGGGACAGCATCAGATCCGTATCATTGCGGACGGCACCGATGAAAAGGAAGCCGTAGACGCCTTGGTGAGCTTGGTGGAATCCGGCTTCACTGCCTGAGCTTCTTGCGTATATTGATTTTTTTAAGCAGCGGAGGAATTTCCTTCGCTGTTTTCTTTTTTCGCCGGTTTCTCTGTTGATGCCAAAGATTCAAAGATTTTTCACAAACAAACCCCGAAAGTGTGTTACAATTTGTCATAGTTCCGGGGACAATTTGTAACTAACTGCCCTTCTGAGGAATACTGTCCAAAAAAACGCAAAAAGATTCGGCAAACCTGTTGCAAAAACACGGGAATTTAGGTAAAATAATACTGTATACCTATCACTTTGTCAGCAAAGGAGAATGAAGATGTCGAATCGTTTATTTCAGGGAGTCGTTCACCAGATGCGTGATGTCATCAATCGGGTCATCGGTGTTGTAGATGAAACGGCTGCCATCATTGCGTGCAGTGACTTATCCAAAGTGGGGTTGACCAACGAGTTCATCGCCCTGGATCTGAGTGATTCCCACGACACCTTTATCCGGGACGGCTATACCTATAAGCCTTTCGGTCCCCACATCAAGCCGGATTACGCCGTGTTTGTAGAAGGAACCGACGAAAGCGCTTCCAAGTATGCCCAGCTTTTGGCCATCTCCCTGTCCTCCATTAAGCAGTATTACGACGAAAAGTACGACCGCAATAACTTTGTGAAGAACGTGGTGCTGGACAACATTCTCCCCGGCGATATTTATATCAAAGCCCGGGAGCTGCACTTTAACGCTGATGCCACACGGGTGGCTTTCCTCATCCGGGTCAGCGGCAGCAACGATGTGTCCACCTATGATGTGGTGCAGAATCTGTTTCCGGATAAACAGAAGGATTTTGTTTTTTCTATCGGAGAAAACGACATTGTCTTGATTAAGGAAATCAAACCGGGCATTGACAGCAAGGATTTGGAAAAGCTGGCCCGTTCCATCGCCGATACCCTCAGCGGAGAATTTTACACCAAGGCTGTGGTAGGCATCGGCACCGCCGTCACCGGGGTGAAGGAGCTGGCAACCTCCTTCAAGGAAGCCCAGGTGGCTCTGGAAGTGGGCAAGGTCTTTGACAATGAAGAAACCATTGTCCGCTACGATAATCTGGGCATTGCCCGGCTGATTTATCAGCTGCCGGTGACCCTTTGCGAAACTTTTCTCAGAGAAGTGTTCCACCAGGGCGGCATCGAGAGCCTGGATCATGAAACGTTGTTTACCATCCGCCGTTTCTTTGAAAACAACCTGAACGTCTCCGAAACTTCCCGGAAGCTGTTCGTCCACCGGAACACCTTGGTGTATCGTTTGGAAAAGATCAAAAAGCTCACCGGGCTGGATCTGCGGGAGTT
>DXWR01000004.1 GCA_019416775.1 Oscillospiraceae bacterium
ACAAAGAAGAGGGGTTGCCATACTGCTGAGAGAAATAGGGAAGCATGGCTTGGAGTACTTCCTGCCGGACCGGAGTGGTGGCGGCATGGTCGGCGTAAATAATCGAATTTGACATAAAGGAGGCAACCTTTCTGTTTGGAAGAAATTATAATCTGGTTTTATTTCATGATACAAAATGAGCGCAGGAATTGCAAGGTGACAAAAAGCAAATCCGGCACAGTGACAAACTGCACCGGATAAAACCTATCCCAATCAGCTCAGACCGTCATAGCATTGTTGGCAGGCAAAGACAGCTTGTTCTGTCAGATTGACGTAGAAACCAGCGGGGGCTTCATGACACCACGCACACTCTTCCGGGGAGCCCAAAGCATCATCCACGCAATCGGCACAGAGAGTTTGATTTTGATTGGCGGAGAGGTTGCGGTAGGAGGCGGTGTTTTCGGTGGAACCACAGAGAGAGCAGGCTCCGGCGCTGCATCCTGCCAGGCTCAGCAGCATTACCACGCCCAGGGCGGCTGCTAAAATTTTACGTTTCATGTATGGACTTCCTTTCTTTCCTGGATATGACGTCAAAGAACACTATAATTATAGCAAAAAGACGAAAAATAGTCAACTGGAAATAAATAATTTGTCAAGTGAAAGAAGGTAACACAACCCAGCCGTTTTTTAACAGGAAAAAGAAATGGTAATGTTCGGGTTCGGATTTGACAAACAGCGCAAAAATCGCTATGATAGTACAGTAACCCGTTCCGTTCGTTTTATCAAAACGGCCGGTTCTTTTTTCGCCCCTCTCACACCGGGAAGGACGAAGGATCGAGGTGCATCCGCCCGGATTTCCGCAAGGGCTCGGTCAAACGCCGGCGATTTGCAGGGGAGAGGGCAGGTCGATTTTGATATGAGGTGAAACGCTTGAAATTAACTGGAGCAGAAATTATTTTGGAATGCTTGTTGGAGCAGAGTGTGGACACGGTATTTGGTTACCCCGGTGGTTCGGTACTGAATATTTACGATGCGCTGTACAAGTACAGCGACAAGATCCGGCACATCCTCACTGCCCACGAACAGGGAGCCAGCCATGCTGCCGACGGTTACGCCCGGAGCACCGGACGCACCGGTGTGGTCATCGCCACTTCCGGCCCCGGGGCCACTAACTTGGTCACCGGCCTTGCCACCGCAAACATGGACTCGGTCCCGGTGGTTGCCATTACCGGCAATGTAGGTTGTTCCGCTTTGGGACTGGATTCCTTCCAGGAAGTGGACATCACCGGTGTCACCATCCCCATCACCAAGCATAACTACATCGTCAAAGACATCAACAAACTGGCGGACACCATCCGGGAAGCCTTTTATCTGGCCAATTCCGGCCGGAAGGGGCCCGTGCTCATCGACGTTCCCAAAGACGTGACTGCCGCAACCTGCGAATACACGGCACAAAAACCGGCGCCCATTCCGGTGGAAAACCACACCACCGCCCATGAATTGGAGCGGGCTGTGGCAATGATGATGGAAGCCAAACGCCCCTTCCTCTATACCGGCGGCGGGGTCATTGCTTCGGAGGCATCGGAGCCGGTGCTGGAACTGGTCAACCGGATGGATGCCCCGGTGTCGTCCTCTTTGATGGGACAGGGCAGCTTTGACAACACCGATCCCCGGTATATGGGAATGCTGGGAATGCACGGCACCGTTACCGCGGCCAAGGCCATTGCAGACTGCGACCTGTTTATCGGTCTGGGCACCCGGTTCAGCGACCGAGTCATCGGCGACAAAACCACCTTTGCCAAGAACGCGAAAATTCTGCAGATTGACATTGACCCTGCGGAAGTGAATAAAAATATCGCCGTGGATCTGGCTTTGATCGGGGATGTGAAGGCAGTGCTGGAACAGCTGCTGCCGCTGCTCCCCCAGCAGGAGCATACCCAGTGGATGGAGCAGATCCAGTCCTGGAAGAAAGAATATCCTTTGGTGATGACCGCAAAGGATCCAGAAGCGGTCACTCCTCAGGATATTATCCAAACCTTGGATGAACTCACCCATGGAGATGCCATTATCACCACCGAAGTGGGACAGCACCAGATGTGGGCGGCGCAGTTCTATCAGTTCCGTCACCCCAGAAGCTTTATCTCCTCCGGCGGTTTGGGAACCATGGGTTACGGCTTTGGCGCCGCCATGGGGGCCCAGGTGGGCAATCCGGACAAACGGGTGATCAACATTGCCGGTGACGGCAGCTTCCATATGAACTGCAACGAGCTGGTAACCGCCTACAAATTCCAGATTCCCATGATCGAACTGCTGTTTAACAACAGTGTGCTGGGAATGGTCCGGCAGTGGCAGCGGCTGTTCTATGACCGCCGGTTCAGCCAGACCACCTTGGACCGGGGAACGGACTATATGCTTCTGGCTCAGGCGTACCACATCAAGGGACTGCGGATCACCAAAAAGAGCGACATCCGTCCGGTGCTGGAGCAAGCCCTTTCCCTCCACGAGCCGGTGCTGATTGAATGCGTCATCGACCGGGATATCAATGTGCTGCCTATGGTGCCTGCAGGAGCGGACATCACTAAGCCCATCACCCACATCACCATCGAAGAAAAGGAAGGGGGCGCTCAGTCATGAAGGAAAAGACCTATGTGCTGTCCATTTTAGCGGATAACCATTCCGGCGTCCTGCTTCGGATCTGCGGCTTATTTGCCCGCCGGGGATACAATCTTATCAGCATTTCTGCGGCGGAAACCCAGGATCCCGATGTGAGCCGGCTTACCATCGTCACCGAAGCGGATGACCAAACCTTGGAGCAGATCATCAAACAGGTGCAGAAGCTCCACGAGATCCATGAGGTGCTGAACCTTTCCGGAGATATTTCGGTGAAGCGGGAACACGTATTGGTGCGGGCCGGATGCAGCGAAGAAACCCGGGACGGCTTGATTCAGGTGGCCAACCTGTACCGTGCCAAGGTGCTGAATGTGGCCCAAACGGAATTGATGCTGGAACTCACCGGCAGCCCGAAAAAGATCGACTCCTTCCTGCGGCTGGTGAAGCCTTACGGCATTATCAAGATGGCTCGCAGCGGCATGATTGCCCTGGAGCGGGAACTGTAAGGCCAAGGATTTGGGAAAGGCGGAATGACAATGAAAATTTCCAAAACCATTGCTGCTTTGCTGGCGGCCGGCTGTTTGCTTGCCGGATTGGCAGGCTGCTCCGTTTCCACCAGCAAGCCCTTGTCTATGGACGTAACACAGGCATTGGAAGATTACGTCGAGGAAAATCTCAGCTCGGCAGAATCTCAAGCGGCGAACATGGGATTGAACCTGGAGATCACGGTGGAGGGCAATACGCTGCTTTACACCTACACCAGCCAAACCCAGATGGACAACAGCGACGGTTCCATCACCAGCGGCTTGAATCTGGGAGCGGAAACCAATGCGGATTCCTTCCAGGATGCGGTGGATCAAATTGCCCAGGACATCAATCAGCAGGACATTCAGCTGAAGGTTGTCTATCTCAATGCGGATGGCACAGAATTGGGCAGTTATACTTATTCCTCCCAGCATTGATGGGCTGTTATGGAAGTGTCAGAGAAACAAAGGAAACCCAACAACCGAAAAACAAAAAGAAATGTAAGGAGAATGATTATGAAACGGTTTCAATCTATTTTGGCGGCAGCGTTAGCCGGTTGCCTGTTAATGGCTTTCACTGCTTGCTCCAGCGGAAATAACGCTAACATTACCACCAATCCTTCTACCGGTGTCAATACATCGGAGAGATCCGATGCCGGAGAAGAAAGCGTCACAGCAAAATTGGAAGCCATTGCAGAAGGGGAAGAAGGACAATCGCTGATCTCTTCTCTGGAAAGCTCTTCCGGTAATACTGCCACCGGTTCCCTGGAAGTGGAAGGCAATACGCTGGTGGTGATTTGCACCTATCAGATTGACATCCCGGAAGAAACTATGGATGCGGTGTGCGACGCGTTGGATTCCGGCCTGGAGTCCATGGAATCCACCTTCCAGCCCGTGGTTTCTCAACTAAGTGACCAGCTTGGGGACGAAGTGGAGCTTCGTGTGGAATATCACACCATGGATGGGGATATGTTGGCCAGCCACACCTACACTGCGGACTAATCATCCCGGGAAAGAAAAAGGAGAATGATTATGAAACGGTTCAAATTATTTTTGATTGCCGCTATGGCGGGGTGCATGGTGTTTGCCCTCACCGCTTGTATGCCCGCTATGAACCGGCAGTCTGCTCAAAATGGGTTCCGGGCGGAAACCAATCAGCAGGAGGAAACCCCTGCCTGGCAAGAGGAAGACGAGCCGGAAGCTTCCGGTATGACGCTGGCGGATCTGGTGGATTTGTACGGCGACAGCTGGGAAGAGATGGGTTCCAGCGATATTACCGACTGCAAGGTGTCTTCTCGGGGAAATACCCTGATTTATGCCTACACCTATCTGGATCAGGTGGACAACCGCGGCAATTTGGTGGCAGATGCCATTGAGGAAAATTTAGACGACAACGCCGTGACGCTCACCCAGCAGGCAAACACTATGGCAAATTTGGTGGGGGAAGACATTGTTGTTCAGATGGTGTATTACAACGC
>DXWR01000040.1 GCA_019416775.1 Oscillospiraceae bacterium
ACCCCAACGACCAAAAGGAGAAGGTATTATGTTAACAAATGTACAAACCCACCGCAATTATCATTTCAGCGTCCGAAACATCGCCATCTGCGCCATGCTGGCGGCGGTAGCGACCGTGCTGATGTTTCTCAGCTTTCCGGTGCCCCTGATGCCCGGCTTTATTAAAATGGACCTGTCGGAGCTGCCCGCCTTGCTGGCCGCCTTTACGTTGGGACCGGTGGAAGGCATCATTGTCTGCTTGGTAAAGAACCTGGTGAACCTGTTCTTTACCACCACCGCCGGCGTGGGGGAACTGTGCAACTTCCTTATGGGAGCCACCATGATGATTCCCGCCGGGCTGATTTACAAGAAGATGCTTGGCCGCGCCGGAGCCGTGCTGGCAGCTGTGGCCGGAGCGGTATTTATGGCGTTGGTGAGTATCCCTATCAATTACTTCATCAGCTATCCTATGTACATGAACTTTATGCCGGAGGAAGTCATTCTGGGCATGTACCGGGCTATCTGGCCGGGGGCAGGGGATCTGCTGCAGTGCCTGTGCGTTTTTAACGCTCCGTTTACCTTAGTAAAGGGGCTGATCAGTGGGGCTGTAGTGTTTTTTATTTACAAACCTTTGACGCCGGTGTTCCGGGGCAAACTCCGCTAAACATGAACTTTATTATGGCGATCGGTTTTTCGGAGCCGGTCGCTTTTTGTAATCCAAAAACCCCTGGTTTCACTGTTGAATCCGTCGAGTCGATTTGCATAAAAAGAATGGGAAACTTTCAGGAAAGAGATGGAGCTTTTTTCTTCAGACTACTTTACAAAGCAGTTCTTACGATTTATAGATTGGTATTGTATGTTTTTTGAAAAACATAGGAGAACCCAAAAAGCAACAAAAATGTTGTGAAAAATGCCAAAGAACAGAAAATCTCTTGCTTTTTTGGGACGAACAGGGTAATATATGAATAGAAGGACAAACTTGTTTTTTACACCGGAGAACCGGAGCCTGGGAGTTCCCCTTGGCAGGAGCCGGTAGAAGGGAGTACAAAAGTTGCAATTTCGCCCATGTATCGACATTCATAACGGGCAGGTGAAACAGATCGTGGGCGGTGCCCTCTCTGACGAGGGAGATCGGGCTCAAGAGAATTTTGTCTCTCTTCGCGACGGCGCTTACTATGCCTCCTTGTATCGAGACTTAGGTCTCAAAGGAGGTCATGTCATCCTGCTCAACCCCCGTACCAGCCCCTATTATCCGGCGGACCTGCAACAGGCCAAGCTGGCTCTTTCTGCTTTTCCAGGCGGGTTACAGCTGGGAGGCGGAGTTACCCCTGACAATGCCATGGAGTTTCTGGATTGGGGTGCCAGTCATGTGATCGTTACCAGCTACGTTTTCTCCGGCGGAGAAGTGAACTGGGAGCGGTTGAAGAAGTTGGAACAGGTCTGTTCAAAACACCGGTTGGTGTTGGATGTAAGCTGCCGCAAGCGGGAGAGGCAATACTATATCGTCACCGACCGTTGGCAGAAATTTACTCAGGTTCCCCTGACCCCGACCTTGTTGGATCGCTTAAGCGCTTACTGTGACGAATTTCTCGTCCATGGAGTAGACGTGGAGGGCAAGCAGTCCGGCGTAGAGCTGGGTCTGGTGAAGCTTTTGTCCTCTTGGGGAAAAATCCCCTGCACCTATGCCGGAGGGATCCACAGTTTGGAGGATATCCGGCAGATCAAACGATTGGGAGATGATCGGATTCACATTACTATTGGCAGTGCGCTGGATCTGTTCGGCGGACCGCTGAAGCAAAACCAGGTTTTGGAGTGCTGCCGTACTCCTCTGTAACCCACTTTACAGATTGACACTCGAGAGGAATCATCGGATGGATTGGCGTTGGACATCATAGTGTATACAACTCCTGAAGTACTTTCCTGAGACGGAATAGACTATTCAGGCCGCCGTGAACGGCTTGTATAAGCACTTTTTGGAGGTAAACTTATGTTGAACATCACCGATATCAAAATTCGCAAGCTGATGAATGAGGGCCGCCTGCGGGCCGTTGTGTCTATTACGGTGGATCATTCCCTTGCCATACATGACATCAAGGTGATTGAAGGACAAAACCGCTTGTTTGTGGCCATGCCAAGCCGGCGAGAGGAGACCGGAATCTATCGGGATGTGGTACATCCCATCTCCGCACAGGGACGCAAGGAACTGGAAGAAAGCATTCTGGCCGCCTATCACCAGGCAGTGGAGCAGGCCGGCGTTTCCCCTGACGGCGAACCTTCCCAAGACTGAATTAGATAACGGGCGGCAAGGAGCCTGTAAATTGATATTGTTGCGAAATGAGAAAAAGCGTGTTCTGTCAAAGGACACGCTTCTCTTTTTACCCTTTTGGGAAGGGACAAACCGAAAGCACCTTTTGCCCTGCCCCCTCATAGGATATTCAAAAAGCGAAACTGCATTTCTTTCCCATGGGAGGAGATTTTCTTGGAGTACAAAACACTTTTGGCAGCCGGAGGGGACCGCCGTCAGCTGGCGCTGCTTCCGGTGCTTCGCCGGGGGCCTTGGCGGCTGGATACCCTGGGCCTGGGAGAAGGGGAGGCCTCCGGCTTTTCTTACGACGGGCTGGTGCTGCCCCTTCCTGCATTGCGAAATGAGAAGGTACCTACTTTGGAGGGACCGCCATTGGAACTGATCCCCCTGCTCAGCCGTCTCAAGCCGGGGGCGCTGGTGGTAGGCGGGTCCTTTTCTGCAAAGAGCCGGCAGACCATCCAGTCCTTGGGGTATCCGGTGGAAGACGTGATGGAGCGGGAAAGGCTGGTGTTGGAAAACGCCAAGCTCACTGCCCAAGCGGTGCCGGTGCTGTTGGGAATGGAGGACGGGATCTTTCTTCGGGGCAAATCGGTGCTGGTGCTGGGCGGGGGCCGGGTAGCCC
>DXWR01000041.1 GCA_019416775.1 Oscillospiraceae bacterium
GGGCTTGGGGCAGGGCGTAGAACTTGCCGTGATGTTTCCGGGAGGGGATCAGGTAGTCTCTGGCTCCTTCCGGGCTGGAAGCGCTGAGGATGGGGGTCTGCATCTCCACAAAGCCCATCTCGGTCATCTTCTGGCGCAAAAAGGCAATGACCTTGCTCCGCAGCAAAATATTGTCGTGGACCTTTTTGTTGCGCAGGTCCAGGTAGCGGTATTTCAGCCGCACCTCTTCCTTCACTTCGGTGGAGGTAGCCACCTCAAAGGGCAGCACGTTTTCGCACTTGCCCAGCACCGTCAGTTCGGTGGCCCGGATTTCCACGGTACCGGTTTCGATTTTGGGGTTGATGGTGTCTTCATCCCGCTTCACCACCGGCCCGCAGGCGGTGACCACGCATTCCCGGTTCACCTGGTCCAGCATGGCTTCGTCGTGGATGACTACCTGCACCACCCCATACTGGTCCCGCACATCCAAAAAGATAACGCCGCCGTGGTCTCGGATATTTTCCACCCAGCCGGCTACCCGCGCCACACTGCCGATGTCCTTTTCCCGGATGTCGTTGCAGCTGTGGGTGCGGTAGATGTTTGGCTTTATCACGCTATATCGTTCCTTTCCTGGGCAGGCAAACTCCCTCTGCCCGCCGGATCACTGTACTGGCTGGATGTGTTTGGAAAACCCTTCCGTTCCAAAGACACCCGCAATCAAGTAATTAGTATACCACAATGTGTGAAAAGAATCAATCGTTTTGCCGAAAAAAGCCGCCGCTCCCGGCCCTTTCCCCCTTACGGCTCCACCAATTTAGGCTGAAAACGCAGGTAATCGGCGCTGATTAAGGTAAACGCAATCCCCTCCCGGGTTCCGTTGACGGCGCCTCGGAAGGTGTCCCGGCCGTGAAGGTGGCCGTAGTAGCAGCGCTTCACCCCGTACTGAAGCAGCACCTCCATGATCTCGTCGCACCGCAGCGAGGCGTACACCGGGGGATAGTGCAAAAAGACAATGGGCTGCTTGCCGGTCTGCCGGCCTGCTTCCAAACTCATCCGCAGCCGTCCCGCTTCCCGGTCCAGAATTTTTTTGTCCTGGGGCACTCCCGGCTCGTTGATCCAGCCCCGACTGCCGCAGAGGCAGTAGTCCCCGTATTCATAGGCGTTGTTGAACAGCAGGGAAAAGCTGGTGTACCCCTGCTCTGTCCAGAACCGCTCCACCTTGCTTTTGGTGGACCACCAGAGATCGTGGTTGCCTTTTAGGAGGATCTTTTTCCCCGGCAGAGCTTCCAAAAAGTCGAAGTCCGCCTTGGTTTCCTCCAGCTTCAAAGCCCAGGAGATGTCTCCGGCCAGCAGGATGGTGTCCTGGGGCTGCACTGTTTTTTTCCAATTTTCTTCCAGCAGCGAGACATAGCCGTCCCAGCCGGAAAAGATGTCCATGGGTTTTTCACTCCCCAAGGAAAGATGGGGATCGCCCAACACATAGAGGCTCACAAGATCCTCCTTTCTGTTTTTTGAACTGTCAGCGTTGCATCTATTCTGAAGATCATAAGTGCGCAAGGAATAATCCGTGCCCTCAAGTACATACTACTCCCAAGCGTCGGACAATGGGGTTTGGCGCGGTACTTTTTCCGTTGAAAGGAGCTTTTTTATGTCCATGAATTACGATTGCACCGGCAATTCCTGCGACTGCCTGCAGGGAGTCAAATGTGACGTGACCAGCTGCATCCACAACAACCAGCAGTGCGGCTGCACCGCCCAGCAGATCCGGGTGGGTACGTCCTACGCCACCAAGGCGGACCAGACCATCTGCGATACCTTTGAACAGCAGAAGTAAAAGTTTTTAGTCCAGTTTTTTTCAAAAAACTGGTGGGGGTGCAGGGGGTAACACCCCCGCGTCGGATTGTTTTGGAAAACCGGTCCGATGTCTCTCTGTTGGTTTGAAAAGGCCCTAGAGGAACCCCCTCCCGGAATCCGCCTGACCCAACGGCCCAAGCCAAAGGTCAGGTCGATCCGGATACATCGGATTCTTTCGCAACAAAAGGGCTGCGGTATGGCAGCCCTCAGACTGTAGAAAAACCCTTAATGTTGTGAGATAACAGAGGCAGATGGAAATCTTGCCTCCCTCTGACGAGGGAGGTGGCCAGCGCGAAGCGCTGGACGGAGGGAGAGAAAAGCAATATTGTTTGCGCAATTTAAGGAT
>DXWR01000042.1 GCA_019416775.1 Oscillospiraceae bacterium
TTTCAATTCCTTGTAAGAAAATCATAAAATATTTGCTTCATTTTCCTGAAACATCGGACTCATCGGAAAAGAAACAGGCTTTTTGTTTTTCTTTTCCGTCTCTTGACGAACCGAGGTTTGACCGTTACAATAAACATAGTATGTGACAAGGAGGTCAATAGCTTATGGGACCCAACGAACTTAGCTCTACTCTCAGCGATACTACCTCTCACTTGGATACTTCTCAAGAGGTGGTGGAAGCCGTTCAGCAGTTAGGTGAAGATACTCAAAATTTTTTTACCGATATCTGGAATTATTTGCAACAAGCGCTTCCCACCATTATAAAGGTGGTTCTGGTGGCGTTGATCGGGCTTTTGCTGGCCAAAGTTTTTCTGCGTCTCTGCCGAAAGGGATTGCAGCGCTCTAAAATGGATAAAAGCGCCCACCATTTCTTTTACTCCGTACTTCGAGGGGTTGTGTACATCGTCTTGGTGCTGGTGATCCTCCAAACCATGGGGGTGGAAATGAGCTCCATTGTGGCTTTGTTCAGCGTTTGCGGTGTGGCTCTTTCCCTGGCAGTACAGGACAGTTTAAGCAACGTTTGCGGCGGAGTGCTGCTGCTGGTATCCAAGCCCTTGGAACTGGGTGATTATGTGCTGATTAACGGCGTGGAAGGTGAAGTGGTAAAGATCAGTTTGTTGAACATCAAGCTTCACACCGTAGACAATAAAGCCATTTATATTCCCAACGGCGTGGTCACCCAAAACACCATCATCAACTATTCCAAGGAAACCACCCGTCAGCTGGATCTGGATATTCCCATCGGTTACGAGGATGATTACCGAAAAGCAGAGGAACTGATTCGAGAAGTGGTTTTGTCCAATCCCAAAACTATCCCCAATCCCCCGCCCCTGATCCGGATTATGAACTACGGAGACAGCGCTATTATGATCAAACTTCGGGTGTGGGTGTCCAAAGACGATCTGTGGGAGCTGCGCTACGATGTATTGGAGCAGGTCAAGGATGCCTTCGACCGGGAAGGCATCTCCATCCCCTACCAACGGGTGGATGTGCAGATGGTCCATCCCACTGCCGACAAAGTGCCGCCGGCAAAGCCGGAAGATTAAAGGGATTGCCCCCTATCTGGCCAACTTATATATCCATCCATAACAAAACCCGCAGAAGCCAGTTTTTACACTGATTTCTGCGGGCATTTTTTATTATTCTACCGTGACGCTCTTGGCTAGATTTCTGGGCTTATCCACATCGCAGCCGCGAAGGACGGCGGTGTAGTAGGCGAACAGTTGAAGAGGAATCACAGACAACAGAGGCATATAAATATCCTCTGCACTGGGAATGGAAAGGACGTACCGGGCAGTGCTCATATCCACCGGCAATCCCTCCTTGACCACCAACAGCACTTTGGCCCCCCGGGTCACAACCTCCTTGATGTTGCTGACGGTTTTTTCGTAGAGGTTGGACTGGGTGGCAACGGCGATGACCGGAACATCGGTATCAATGAGGGAAATGGTGCCGTGCTTTAATTCTCCCGCTGCATAAGCTTCGGAGTGCATATAGGAAATCTCTTTGAGCTTCAAAGAACCTTCCAATGAGATAGCGTAGTCCAATCCACGGCCGATAAAGAATAGGTCTGAGGCATTCTGGAACCGAGACGCATAATATTTGCAGTCATCGGTTTTTTCAAGAATCTTTTGCATTTGTTGAGGAATTTCCTGAAGAATTTTGCCCATTTTCGCCGCCTGCTCTCGGGTCAAGGTCTGCTTGCAGAGGGCAAATTGAATGGCCAGCAGGTACATGACCCCCAACTGCACCGTGTAGGCCTTGGTGCTGGCTACCGCGATTTCCGGACCGGCCCAGGTGTAGATCACATAATCTGCTTCCCGGGCAATGGAAGAGCCCACCACGTTAACGACTGCCAAGGTGGGGACTCCCCGCTGCTTTGCCAGCCGTAGTGCGGCTAAGGTATCGGCGGTTTCCCCGGACTGGCTGATAATAATCATCAGTTCGTTGGAGTTCAAAATAGGATCACAGTAACGGAATTCCGAAGCAATTTGCACATCCACCGGAACTCGAGCAAGGTGTTCGATGATGTTTTTCCCAATCATGCCGGCGTGCATTGCAGTGCCGCAGGCTACGATGTGAACCTTCTGGGTATCGGCAAACAAAGAATCCGGGATGGCTTCGTTGTCGAAGTTGGGAAGATTCTCTTTCAGCCGGGGGCTGATGGTGTCCTTCAATGCTTTCGGCTGCTCGAAAATTTCCTTGAGCATAAAGTGAGGATAGCCAGCTTTTTCTGCCGCTTCTACATCCCAGTTGGCGGTGAGCACCTTCTTTTTTACCAAATCCCCATCCAGATTATACACCAGTACGTGATCCTTGGTGAGCCGAACGATTTCGTTTTCTTCAATAAGCTCGTAATTGCGGGTATACTTCAGTACAGCCGGAATGTCGCTGGCAATGAAGTTTTCCCCTTCTCCGATGCCGATAATCAAGGGGCTGTCTTTGCGTAAGGCAAAGATTTCTTCCGGAAAATCCCGAAACAGGATGCCCAGAGCATAGCTGCCTTTAATGGCGGCAATCAAACGGCGGATGGCTTCCATGGGGTCGCCTTTGTAGTAATAGTCCAGCAGTTTGGCTACCACTTCGGTATCGGTTTGGCTTTGGAAGTCGTAGCCCTTGCGCACCAGCTTTTCCTTCAGCTCCATATAATTTTCAATGATGCCGTTGTGAACAATGGTGAGCCGGGCATTTCCGTGGGGATGGGAGTTGATGTCACTGGGTTCCCCATGAGTGGCCCAACGAGTATGGCCGATTCCACAGGTCCCTTGGGGTACCCCTTCCTCTTTCATTTTTTCTTCCAGTTGTTTTAACCGTCCCTTTGTTTTAATGGTGACAATCTTCCCTTGGCTGAGCACGGCAATACCGGCAGAATCATAGCCTCGGTACTCCAATTTCTGTAAACCGTCCAGCAGCACCGAAGCAGACTGCCGTTGGCCTACGTATCCAACAATACCACACATAATCTGTTCCCTGACTTTCTAGGTTGATTTTGCTGAAAGCCTCTGTTTCTCCCTTTGCAGGGAGGGTTTCACTTTCCGCTGACGACGCCGCTTTTGCAGCACCGAAAGGGCATCCGCCGAACATTTCGATGACCCTTTTCCTCGTCACCACAGTAGGGATATTGTGGTCTGGCGCTAATCCCTTGCGAGTTCTATCCTCCTGTTGGGTTTGATCTTGCCCTACACCCTTCGCAATGATTTTACTCACATTTTACCGAGTTTCTCCGGAAAAGTCAATCTGACTGGTTGATTTGTATGTAATTTTTTTAGTTTTTATGCAGAGGCTGTTCTTTTTTTGTACAAGCCTGCCTGTAGAATTGATTCGATGTGAAAGGAAAAGTGAATGTAAGTGTTTTGGAAGTTGGACGCAAAGGCAAAACATCGGTCAAATGGAATGTGTATCAAAAAACAACTTCACCCCTGCCCCACGGAAAATGGAGTCAGGGGTGAAATGTTTCGTAAATTAAGAAATGACAATGGTGGAATCACAGCACCGGAAATCGGTATCGATATAGTGTGCGATCACACGGGCTTTAAAATTCCTTGCATTGCAGATTCTGTTTTGGGTGTTGCCTGAAACATCCAGGTCTTCGGGAAGGACGAACTTCACGCATTTTATCGAAATATCCCGGCAACCGGTGTTATTATGGGCGGGAATGGTGAAGGTTTTCATGCCCCGGGAATGTTCATTCCCATTGGCATCCACTTCCGTGAGGATCACTGCCAACGCCACCCGTTTTCCGGGGCAGACATTTTGAATGGTCATATTTAGCTGAAGAATACGTCCCAAAGACTCCAAAGAGACATCCCCTAGGTCGATGACCACAGAGTCTTGGCAGCCGCGGATGGTTACATTGATGGGAACCGGACAAAGTTCCGGGTGTATCACCGCTCCGCAATCCACTGTGACAGAGGGAGAGGGAAACGTCACTACATTTCCTTCGTTGTCCGAGTAGGTGATCGATTGATTGATCTGTTTTACGCCGGAAGTTTGAGCAATATGCTGGATATAAAACTCCAAGGTGGTTCCTTCATTTCCGGAAACCCCCAGTTCTGAAATTTTCCATTGAAGAGTGTTGGAATTGATCATCACCGCGGTCCCCTTGGTGGGCGGAGTTACGCTGGTAATGGCAAAATCCGGATTGACCACTTCGTCAATGACAATGTTGGTGGCGCCTGTTTTGGAGATATTGGCCGCCAGGTCCCGAAACAGATCTTCTAGCTCATCGTCATTGGGCGTCACCGCCACATGAGAATCATCGGGATCCGTGGCCCAATCGTTGAGCGCATCCACATCCACCCCGTCAGTCCCAATTAGGCCGATACAGTAAATTACAATGCCGGACGCTCTGGCTGCGGCGGCAACAGGTGCAGGCGGAGGGCCCGCTGTGGTCTTTCCGTCGGTGAACATTACAATTACTTTTGCGTTGGTGGACTGGGGATCAAACAGCTGGACCGCTTTGGTAAACGCATCTGCATGGTTGGTAGAGCCGCCTGCGGTTAAGCTGTCCACAGCGGTTTTCAGTGCAGCCACAGAAGTAATCAGCTGTGTGTCCGCAGTGGCGGTATTGGAAAAGCTGACAATTCCAATTCGGCTGCCGGAGCCAATGTTACCATCAAGAGTGCCGTCGGTGGCTTCTTCAATGATATCAATAAAGGTTTTTGCCCCCAACTTCATATTGGCAAGGGGGCTGCCTGTCATGCTTCCGGAACGGTCCAACACCAACACAATGTCGGTGGGATTGGACGAAATATCAGGAGAAGCAGCTAGAGCCAGCGTGACTTTTAACGTCCCATCGCAGTCGATTTGATCGACATTGATCAGTTTATCTGAATTGGTAATACCCATTATGTGTTTCCTCCAGAATGATAGTGGGAAGGATACCATATCCTTCCGTATTTAAATTATGCCGGTAAACACACATTGGTTCTTGTAAAAGATGCATTGCCGTGTGCTGTAAAGAAAGTTAAGAAATAAAAGTACTCCTTTACAAAAAATAGGCAGTCATC
>DXWR01000043.1 GCA_019416775.1 Oscillospiraceae bacterium
ACGGGGAACAGGCCATCCAGCTCATCGACACCCAGAGTTTTGATTTGATCCTGCTGGACATTATGCTGCCCAAAGTGGATGGGTTTGAACTGTTGGAGTATATCCGCCCGCTGGAGATCCCGGTGATCTTCCTCACCGCCAAAAACGCCGTGAACGACCGGGTGAAGGGACTGCGGATGGGAGCGGAAGACTATATTATCAAGCCCTTTGAAGTCCAGGAGCTGCTGGCCCGGGTGGACGTGGTGCTGCGCCGGTACCATAAGACCCAGGCGGTGCTGGAGATTGGAGGACTGGTCATTGACACCCGCTCTATGCAGGTGACCAAAGACGGAACTCCCATTCGCCTGACACCAAAGGAATACGACTTGCTGCTGCTTTTTGCCCGAAACCCCAACATTGCCCTGTATCGGGAAACCATCTACCGTCAGGTTTGGGGCGGGGAACTGGAATACGGCAGCAAAACCGTGGACCTTCATGTCCAGCGTCTGCGCAAAAAGGTGGGCTGGGAACAGCGGCTGCGGGCGGTGAATAAAGTGGGATACCGATTGGAGGTGTAGCTTTGCGGTTTCGCACCAAAATTGCCTTAAGCATGACCTGCCTGTTGGCGGTGCTGTTTGGCATCGGGGGAAGCATTTGGATTTCCGCTTCCTTTCAGGCTTCTTTGGACCGGCAGAAAGCGGATGCCACTGCTTCGGTGAATCTGGTGGTGGACATGGTGCAAACCCTGTGCGAATACCGGTCCAACGGCTGGAATGACAATGACACCCTGCGGCAGAACGTAAATCAGCTGTGGAATCAAGGACTGATGAGTTCCTTTCTTTCCATGACGGTTTCTGTTTCCAATGTGAATTTGTTCCATTTGGGAGAAACGGTTGAGCCGGACTCTCCTCAAGGGAAAGAATGCTTGTTTTTGGAACAAACCTACACCATGAGCGATGTGGACTACACCTTTTCTTTCGTGTACGATATTTCTTCGGTGTATGAGACCCGGCGGATCCAATTTCAGGTTTATTTGGCAGTATATTTGGGATTGATTTTGGTTTGCGGGGTGCTGAGCTACACCATTGCCTGGTTTTTGACCCGGCCTTTGAAAAAATTGACCAAGGCCAGCCGGGAAATTGCATCCGGCAATCTTTCCTGCCGCAGCCGGGTCACTTCCCGGGATGAAATCGGACGCCTGTCTCGAGAATTCGACGCCATGGCAGATCAGGTAGAACAGAGCGTGGATCAGCTCAAACAGTCCATGGAGCAGCAGCAGCGGTTTATGGGCAGCTTTACCCATGAATTGAAAACTCCCATGACCTCGATTATCGGCTATGCCGATTTGCTGCGCAGCCATGATTTGACCCAACAGGAACAGACCGAAGCAGCGGAATATATCTTTTCCGAAGCCAAGCGTCTGGAGCGGATGAGCTTGACGCTGTTGGATCTGTTTGTCACCGGGCAGGAATCAGTGACCCTCAAGCCCTGTGA
This sequence comes from Oscillospiraceae bacterium, assembly GCA_019416775.1. Lineage (GTDB taxonomy): Bacteria > Bacillota > Clostridia > Oscillospirales > Ruminococcaceae > Egerieicola. The sequence continues at coordinate 1,474 of DXWR01000043.1, forward strand.
ACCGGGGGCGCTGGTGGAGGAATATGTGCGCAATCTGATTCCGGTTTATAGTCAGCATGGCATCCGGCTGGATTGCCAAACGCAGCCGGGGACCTGTCTTTTGGAGCCGGACCTGTTCATTACCCTCACCGCCAATCTCATTGACAACGCCAGAAAAGCACTTCCCGCTTCTGGAGGTCAGATTTTTGTTACTTTGGATATGATTCCCAAAGGCTGTCGGCTGATGGTGCAGGACAACGGTCAAGGCATTCCAACCTCCTCCTTAAAGCACCTGACCGAAGCCTTTTACCGGGTGGATAAGTCTCGTTCCAGAGCCAAAGGTGGTTCCGGGCTGGGGCTGGCCCTTTGCAATAACATTGTCAAGCTGCACGGTGGAGAGCTGCGCTTTCAAAGTCAGCCCGGTCAAGGCACCGATGTGGTGGCGGAATTTCGGGGAGGACGTTTATGAAACAAAAAACAACCAGGCTGTCTCTATCATCCCAACGGCGGTGGCCGGCAGTTTTATTGAGCTTGCTTTGCTGTCTTGCAGTGCTGACGGTTGCCCTGCTGTCTCCGGTCTGGTTCAACGTTTGGGCGGATCAGTTGAATGACCGCACGGTACATTTAAACAACGTTGCAGACCAGCCGGCGTCCTTGACCTGCGCGCAGCGGCTGGATGTGTATCAGAGTTCTCGCCAAACCAGTGTGTACAATCTGGATACCACCAATGTCAGTGAAGCCGAAGCAATCTTGGAAGCTTCCCTGAAAGAGGTGGAAGTACTGCATCAGATCACCGGTTTGCCCTGCTTTGATCTGGATGTGGTGTCCTGGGCCAGAGCAACTCCCGGGTTTAGCTATGATACAGGAAAGGTCCCTCCGGGCCATAACTATCTGTTTGACAACTCCACTGGTTATGGGGCGGCGGGCTGGGAATTTATGCTCTTTCCCGGCGGCGACAATTCTCGGGGGATCGATCTGCATTTTGACCAAGAAAGCGGACAAATTGTGGAGTATATCTACTATACCCAGGATCAGGATTTTTTCATGGCGCCAAACTTTGTCCGCAATCTGGCCGGCGGCTTAGCAAAATATTGGCATATGGATGTATTGGATGTTCAGGAGATGGAAGGCGAGTCCAGCAGTTCTCTTTCTCCCGGCGGCATTTTATTTGAAGATGCCCAGGGAAACCAGGTCGTAGTTGTGGTGATCGGGGATTATTTGGGTTTGTCCATCAACGCCTATGAGCCGGAAGAGACCGTTTTGAAATTTCCAGGTTGTTTAAAATAAGGAAATAGGTCGCAGAGAATAGTTTGCGTGCTGTTGGGCTGAGGTTTGGAAACGGCAGATACATGGTGGGAGGGAATCGGTCAAATGAGTCGAACAAAAACAAAACAGACTGCCCTGCGCCGCTGGCTTAGTTTGGTTCGTATCGCGATCCTTTTGCTGCTCTGCTTGGGGTTGATTGCCGGTGGATTGTTTCTGCCTCAGCTGTTGGGCCGCTGGGTGGACCGGCATTTCAACCGCACCATCCAGCTGGGTGAGCCCGCTGCGGAAGTCCAGCCGTTGACTTTTTTGGAACGGTTGAGCCTATTTACCGATTCCAATGCCTATAACTATAGCATGGATATTGAAAGCGGCCGCACCGCTGAAACCGCTTTTCAGGATGGAATCAATGGGATTATGCAGCTCCATAACACGGTGGGCCTGCCTTATTATGACACCGATTTGTTGGATTGGGCTCAGGGGATCTCCGGCTTTGACGATGCGCAAGGTAAACATGTGCCCACTTGTCAGCTCCTTCTCAACCGCCTGACCGGGCAAGGAAATGCGTTTTGGTATTTGTCCATTTATCCAACGGAAGCTGGTTATGGCTGCAATATCACGGTGGACGATGAAACCGGCAAGATCATGCAGTATTACTACTATAATGAAAATTTGGCTTTTTCCATCTATCCTTATTTTGTCAGTGAACTTGCAGCATCCTTAAGTGAATACTGGGAGCTGGAGGTGTTGGATGTTTTGGAAATTTTAGATTCTACCGACGGCAGCCGGCGTCCGGGCGTCATTGTCTTTGGCGATGATACCGGAAACAGGGTTTCCGTGGTGGTAGATGCCGGCTCCAATTACCTTTCCATCAATCAATACAGTACAGAGGCACTGGGGGCTGCATACCCTACCGCAGAACAATATTTTTGATCTTTGCGGCATGATGACAATTCGATGATTTTTGATTGATTTTTCGTGGACAGGACAAGCTATCCTAATGGTAAAGGAATTCAGAAAATGAATTGGGAGGCTTGTCTTATGTCTTTGTCTAAAACTTCTTCCGGCTATCATCTTCGCTGGAATGTTATTCTCATTACCGTCGTGCTGTGCGCAGCTTTTTTCTGTTTTGGGATTGCCGGGGCGATATGGTTGTCCGGTTTCGCAAACCAACCTGTTTCTCCGTCCCCGGATACCCGCCAGGAAGATACAGGGGCTGTTTCTCAAGATTGGCAGCTTACCTTGGTCAATCCTACCACCCCTATGGAGGAAGGATATGAGCCGCCGTCGTTGACCCAGCTGCGAAACGGCCAATCGGTGGATTCCCGCTGCTATCCGGACTTGCAGCAGATGATGGATGACTGCCGGGAAGCGGGATACCAGCCGTTGATCTGTTCCTCCTACCGCACCCAGCAGCGGCAGGAAGAGTTGTTTGAGGAAAAGGTGGACTCTTTGTTGGAAGAGGGATATTCTTCCTCCGAGGCGCAGCGGGTTGCCGGGCAAAATGTAGCGCTGCCCGGCACCAG
>DXWR01000044.1 GCA_019416775.1 Oscillospiraceae bacterium
ATTTAAGATATGCCATTTGATCTGCCGCTTGCCGGTAAAAAGGAGCGGTAAAGGCGCAGGCGCCGCAGTGATCGCCGTAAAAATCCACCATGGCATATTCTGCTTGAATCAGTTCATCGAAATTTTCCGGAGTTGCTTCTAACACTGCCATGGATTTACGCCTCCAATTCCTTTTCCGCTTCTGCGCTTAACGCATAGAAAACGTGTTCTTGGTATTTCATTTCCTGATATAAGGACAGATCGGACTTTTGTTTTGCCTCTTCCAGAGTCAGTCCCTGCTGAGAAGCCGCCTGTTCCAATGCTTTCAGGTACTCTTCTTCCGTAACCTCAAAGCCGTCCTCGTGACAGAGGTAACGGTACAGCAGGAAGGGGCGGAATCGGGGCTGTTGTTCCTTGGCCAGCTTTTCCACAGCCTGCTCATCGGTAAGAATCTCAAAACCCTCTTCCGGAATCCGGGGATCAATGCCGCCGGCCAGCAAAGACTGGAACATCATTCTTCCCCGGAGCAAACACCAATCCTTTTCTTCCTGGGGATCCACGGAAAACTCACTGCGTTCGGCGGTTTCTTTCATCCAGTAACCTACAACCCCAAAGCAAGCCTTTTGCCGGCGCTCCGGATCATGCTGCTGATGGTACCAGCGAGAAAAATCCTCCACTGTCTCCACACCGGGAATATTTAAAATCCACATCAGTTCCGGACCGATTTTGGGTTCCACCCGGCGCAGAGCTTCCAGCACCGTCAGTTCCATCTCTGCCGCACCCACGGTGCAGGAAAAGACATCCCCCGCTTTTTTGCCCAATACAGCGGCTTCTGCCTGCTCTGCTCCCGGCAGTTTCTGTCCAGGATAGAGCAGAATCGCTCTTCCCCGCCAAGCAGGATCGGAACAATGCAGACATTCACAGCGCACCGAATCTCCATTTTGGATCGCATCTTCCACCGGCTGGTCGGAAGCGTGATCCGCCGCCAAAGAACGCAGCTCCTGCTCAATTTCCTCCTGGGGAATCTTCCAGCGGCGGAGTTCTTCGGGGATGGTCAGGGTATGATAGTTAAAACAACAAGTCAGTTTTGAATTCATAGAAAGCCCTCGTTTCCTCAGCCGGTCAGGACGCTTTGTCGCCTTTCCGTGCAAAAGTCTGATAATATTCGCTCCGCTCCAGCAGCTCTTCCGGAGTGCCGCAGTCCTCAATCTTTCCGCCCTGCATCACAATCACCTGATCGGCAAATTGGGTGGCAGAATGGTTGTGAGCAATGAGAATGGTCGTGCGGCCTTTCATCAAATTTTGCAGCGCCGCAGTTACCAGCTGTTCACTCTTGACATCCAGGTTGCTGGTAGCTTCATCCAGCAGCAGGTAGTCTGGATTTCGCATCATGGCACGGGCGATGACAATGCATTGCTGCTGTCCGCCGGAGAAATTGCTGCCGCCGGGGCCAACCTGAGCGTCAAAGCCACCGGGTGTCTCCATAATGAAGTCATAGGCGTTGGCCATCTTGGCCACCTTCACCAATTCTTCTTCCGAAACCTTTCGCTCCACCCCGTAGAGGATGTTCTCCCGGACCGTGCCGGACAAAAGGGGCTTATCCTGAGCTACAATAGCAAAACTCTTTCGCCAGGAAGACAAGCTGAACTCTTCAATATTGATATCTCCAAACTTAATGGCGCCGCTGCTAGGCACATACATCCGTTCCAGCAGTTTAAACAAGGTGGTTTTTCCTGCGCCGTTGGTACCGATAATGGCAGTGACCTTCCCTTTGGGGATGGTAACAGTGAGATCCTTTAACACAGGCTGGGTGCCGTAAGCAAAATCCACATGATCCACGTGAATGTCGGCGTCCTCCACGTCCATTTCGTGGCCTTCTGATTTTTCATCCGGCAGTTCCAGCACTGCGCCGATCTTCTGCATAATACCGGCGTTCTGAGCCAACGTGGAGAAATAAGTGAGCAGGGCCACCACCCGCACTGACAGCAGGCTGGACAGGGAATAGAAACCAATCAGCTTACCAATGCTCATCTCCCCGGTGGAAACCAGATAGCCGCCGTAACCAAAAGCAATGACAATACTGATGCAGCCAATGAGTTCCATTCCGGCGTATTGTACCATGGAGGTTAAGCTCAGTTTAATGTCTGCGCTGCACTGTTTGCGGAACAGGTGATCCGCCTTTTTGTTTTCCTCCTCCTGGGTGGAGAAAGACTTAATCAGCCGCATCCCGGTTACCCGTTCTGCCAGATAACTCATGGTTTTAGCCAACCGGTTTCTGGTTTCTGCCCCGGTACGATAGGTGAGCCAGCCGTACAGCAAAGCCACCCCTACCATGAGGGGGAGGATCCCCAAGCTGGCGAAGGCCATAGAGGGCTGATAATTGTAAAGTTGGATAAAAGCCACAATGCCGGCGTAAATGGTAGTGCCAATACCGATAATCACCTGGAAAAAGTAGCAGGCGCTGTCAGCGTCAGTGGTGATACGGGTCACCAATCCATTGGCATTGTCCCCATCGTAAAACCGGGTAGGCAGCCGCATCATCTTGTTCCACATCCGCAGCCGGACACCCATATTGATCTTCTGGTAGGCCAAGCCGGAAATGTAGGTGGTGGCGATGGTCAGCAACCCAGACAGAACAATGTAGACAATATACCGCACCAGCAGATCGGTATTCACCGAATTCTGGGTGCCGTCAATGATGGAGGCGGTAAGGGTTACCGATTCCACCTCTACATTGGTGTTAACCACCGAGAGGGCCACAAAAATTAAGAGAAGGATCCAAGGCATTTTCACCCCTTTGAAAACCTTGGTATACCGCCAAATGGCTTTCAGCATACTGCCGCCTCCTCTCCTTGCTTCTGGGTTGCCACCAGTTCTTGGAACAGGGGGCAGGTCTGGTTTAATTCTTCATAGGTCCCGCAGCCGGCTACAGCACCGCCGGACAGCACCACAATCTGATCTGCCTGTTCCATCATGGACAAATCGTGGGTGACAATGACCTTGGTTTTGCCTTCAAACAACCGATAGATGGTATCCTGCACCGACTTTGCCGCCACTGCATCCAATGCGGAAGTGGGTTCGTCCAGCAACAGAATTCCCCCATTCCGGAGAAACTCCCGAGTCAACACCAACCGCTGACGTTGACCGCCGGACAAGGAACTTCCGTTGGCCGCCACCACGGTATCCAAGCCGTCTTCCCAGGCTTGAAGTGTGTCGTAAAAGCCGGACTGTTTGGCGGCGTCCAAAATCTCTTGATCGCTGACCGTACGGTGAATGCCGTAGGTCAAAGCCTCCCGCACCGTGCCGCTGAAAATGTCTGCTCCCTGCTGAGCATAACCGAACCGCTTGCGCAGTTCTTTCGGCATAACATCGCTGACGGGCACTCCGCCGATGCGGACCTGACCGCTGTCCGGTTCATAAAACCGTTCGATCAGGCTGATGGAAGTAGTTTTCCCACTGCCGCAAAGGCCCACAATGGCAGTGGCAGAACCGGCAGGGATGGTGAAGGAAACGTCGTCCAACGCCTTTTTGTCCCCGTAAGAGAAGGATACATGATCGAACACAATATCCTTGCCCTGGGGAAGAGCTTTGCTTTCCCCTTCTTCTTCTACCGGCGCCACGTTGAGATGAGCGGCCCGGGCCAGGGTGCCCTGGATGGTTTTCAGGTCGGTCCAGTAACTAATCAGAGTATCAAAGTTGGTCGAAATGGTAGCGGAGTACATGAAAAAGGCCACCCACTCCTGCATGGTAATCATGCCTTGATTTAACAGCAGCACGCCAAACACCATGACGATCATGTTTTGCAACAAGCCAATCAAGGTAGACAGCGCGGAGATACCGCATTCCAGCTTGGTCACCCGCATATTGGCTTGAAACAGTTCTCGGGTCACTTCTTCCCCGTTTTTCAACTCCTGATCTTCACTGGTATAGGTCTTAATCAGGCTCAAGTTTCGCACCCGTTCCGCCAGGTAGGCGGTAAGACCACCAATGCGCTGATATAGTCCGTTTTGGGTCCGGAACCGGCAGCGTCCGATAAAGATCATATAGGCCACCTTCACCGGCAACAACAGCAACAGCGCCAGCATCAGCAAGATGTTGTAGCCGGACACGGTGGACAGCGCCCGCACCACATAGTAAACGGCAGGAATAATCCCCACAATGTACTGCACCAATCGTTTCATGGCTTCGGATGCGTCATTAGTTACGGTACTCATGAGGTTGGAGGGATTATTCTCGAAGTAGTAATCCATTCGGATATTCAGCATCCGCTTCCACAAGGTCCGCCGGGCGTTCCGCGCTGCAAAATGCTGAGCGGGACAGCGTAGAGCAGTATCGGCACAAAGCACAATGGTATAGGCTACATAAAACCAAATGGCGTCAATCAGCACCTGGGGATCCAGGTTGCCGCTGAGTAGTCCCGCTGTGGTGGTGGGAAGGAAAAGGTTAACCTCACTGTAAGCTATGTTGCAGAGAAAAGCTACCAGAATCCAAATCCAAGGCATCCGCACTGACTTGAGCAGTTTCCAAAACTCTTTCCAGTTGGCTACCTTTTCCTTCTTTTTCTTTTGTTTTGCTTTCACTTCAGCACCCCACAATGTTTAAAATTAAAATCGGAAATAGGGGGGATTTCGCTTACGGCTGGTATTCCACCAAACCGTTATAGCTGGACATCCATTCCACATAATCCTGGGCAGAGGTTCCGGAGAACATTCCCATTCCAGAATAGGTAGCTACCATGGCCTGGATCATATCGGTATCGGAATAGGCATAAATGACGTTGCCTTCCTGAGTCAGGGTTTGTCCTTGGGATTGATAGAAGTCCAACAAGCTGCTGGCAGCTGCTTCGTCAGCACCCACGATCACCTGATATTCACCTACAGGTTGTCCGTCCTTAGCGTAGAGGATTTCGTACATAGCTTCCGCATTGTAGCCGGACATCTGCATGTTATTGATTAAAGTAGAACCGGTGGTTCCCTGATAAACATACCGGGTGTCATAGTCCAGTCCTTCGGGATCGGTGATGGAAAAGTTGTCGGTGATCTGAATGGCAGTACCTTCCGCCGCTTCGCCGCTCTGGGAATCGGTGCCTTCATTGGTGCTTTCCTGAGTAGAAGCAGTTTGAGCAGGGGTGGAAGTCGTGGAGGTGGTATTGCTGCTGCAAGCGGCCAAAGCAGTCATCATCACTGCGGCCAAGCACAAAACCAAGGTTCTTTTCAAATATTTCATGGTAAAGTTCTCCTTTCAAAATAGGAATTCATCTTCTCATAATTCGTCGTCTTTCAAGTAAGGGATTACCGCAGCGGTGGAGATTTCCACTTCACCTGCAGCGGGAACGGTATCTTCGGTCAAGGTCATGCCATAGGAGACATACATGGCGTTGTAATAGGCTTCCACCGTAGCTTCCGAAATCATGCCGTACTGCACATACAAATCAATGGTTTGCTGGACATATTCTCCGCTGTTGGCAACTACTACCACATTGCCCTGACTAAGGGAGGTGTCGTAAAACTCACCCAACTTCTCAACCAAAGCCGCAGCGCTGGTTTC
>DXWR01000045.1 GCA_019416775.1 Oscillospiraceae bacterium
GGAAAAAGAAGCAGAAAAAGTTTGAAAAAGGAGAACAATCCCCATTGACACTTGGTTTCAAAAGGTCTATGATGGGGGTAGGATTTCAAATTCGCTAATTTTAAATGGTGAAACAAAATATTTTTAGGCAGAATCCCGAAAGATTTTGCCTGGACTCACAGGAGGACCGCCATGGAATTTCTGGATGAAATCAAGGCTGCCGAAGAGCAGGCGGCCCAAAAGAAACAACAGGCTTTGGCCCAGGCCAAGTCCCTTCGCCAGACCGCCCGGCAGGAAAGCCGGCAGCAGGCCCGGGACCTGGAAGAGCAAGCCAAACAGCAGGCCCAGGCCATCCGCCAAGCCGCCCGGGAGCAGGCCCGGCAGCAGGCCGGTCAGGCCCGGACGCAGCGGGAAGAAGCCTGCCGGATGCTGGAACAGCAGGCCCAACGGAGGATGGAGCAGGGACGGAAAATGCTGCTGGCCCTGTTGGAGCAGCCCCTGGATGGATAGGAGGAATGTCCTATGATTGTGGCCATGAATTATGTTACCTTGGCCTGTATGAAGGAGGACAAAGCCGCCCTGCTGGATTTGCTGCAATCCTCCCAGCTGGTGATGCTGTCCCAGCCGGAAGGGGGGCAGTCTCCCTCCTCCCCGGCCGGGGAACAGGTCCAGCGGATGGAACGGCTGATGCAGCAGTTAAAGCCCTACGTCCCCAAACGGGGTATGCTGGCCGGGCTGCCGGAGGAATCAGCCCAGGCCCTGCAGCAGGTGGACCGGGCCGACCAACAGGCGGTGGACAAAATGGAACAGCTGCTTGAGCAGCTTCAGCACCGCCGCCGCCGCTTGGAGGAACAGTCCCAGCAAGCCGCCCAGCTGGCCCCTTGGGAAGCTTTGGATTTGACCTATGCCCAGCTGCAACAGGGATTGGGCTATACCCAGTTCCGGCTGGGGACCCTTTCCGCTTCCGCCTGGGAAGCCCTTTCCCGGGAATCGGGGCCGGTGGGGTATACCTGCGTCAGCCGGTCCGGCACCCACTGTTATCTGTTGGCGGCGGCGCTGGACCAAAAGGACTTCCACGCCCTGCCGGAAGGCTGGGAACCGGTGAGCCTGCCCTATTTTGAAGGCACCCCCGCCCGGCAGCTGGAAACCCTTCGGAAAAGCCAAACAGCCCTGCAACAAGAGCTGGACCGGCTGGAACAGACCCTCACCGGTTTGGCGGCGGATGACACCCTTCCCGCCCGATTGACGGAACAGTACCGGGCGGTGAGCCAGCGGGAAAGCGCTCCCTGTGTGGCCACCCGGGAAACGGTGCTGCTGGAAGGGTGGATTCCCAAAAAGAAGCGGAAAACCCTTCAGCAGTTGTTAAGTCAAACCGGCCTGCCCTATGGGCTGGAGTTTCGGGAACCTCTGCCGGAGGAAACGCCCCCCACCTTGCTGGAAAACTCCAAGCTGGTGCGGCAGTTTGAGGGGATCACCAATATGTTCAGCACCCCCAACTATCACGAAGGGGATCCCAACGGCATTATGGCCCCCTGGTACTGGCTGATCTTCGGCATGATGATGGGGGACGTGGGCTACGGGGCCATGATGGTGGTGCTGATTCTGCTGGTGAAGAAGTTCATGAAGCTGGGCCAAGAAGGGGTGAAGCTGATGAACGTCATGCTGTACTCCTCCATCACCACCATGCTCTGCGGGGTGATTTTCGGCAGCTACTTCGGGGAAACCTGGCATCCCCTGCTGTTCTCCCCCATGGAGGACCCGGTGAGTATGCTGCTGCTGACCCTGCTGGTGGGGGTGGCCCACATCTTCACCGGATTAGGGGTGAAGATCTACCGCAACATCCGTTCCGGCAAGGTGCTGGACGCTTTGTTCGACCAGCTGTCCTGGATTTTGCTGATTACCGGCCTGGGACTGCTGTTCCTTCCCGCCGCCCAGACGGTGGGGATGGTGCTGGCCGCAGTGGGCGCACTGACCATCCTCTTTACCGCCGGCCGGGACCGGAAGGGCCTGGTGAGCAAGGCGGTGGGGGGACTGAGCGGGCTGTACGGCATCACCAGCTATCTCAGCGACATCCTTTCCTATTCCCGGATTTTGGCCCTGAGCCTGGCCACCGGGGTGGTGGGCATGGTGATGAATATGCTGGCGGGGATGATCCAGGGCTCGGTGATCGGCTGGATCTTGTCCCTTTTGATTTACGCGGCGGGCCATGTGTTCAATCTGGCCTTGAGCCTGCTCAGCGCCTATGTCCACGACTGCCGGCTGCAATATATTGAGTTTTACGGGAAATTCTATGAGGGGGGCGGAACCCTATTCCGGCCCTTTGCCATTGATCCCCATTATCTTCGATTGAAAAAGGACGGAGGAAATTAAGATGACAGGACTGGCGATTGCAATTTTCGGCGCAGCGCTCTGCGCTGCTTTGGCGGGCTGCGGCTCGGCCATCGGCGTTATGGCGGCAGGCAAGGCCGCGGCGGGGGTCACCTCCCAAAAGCCGGAGCTGTTCGGCAAACTGTTGGTGCTGCAAGCTCTGCCCGGCACCCAGGGCATCTACGGCTTTTTGACCGCCATTTTGATTATGGTGCGGCTGGGCCTGCTGGGGGGAAGCCCCCTGGACATTTCCGACACGGTGGGCTGGCAGTTCTTTTTTGCCGCCCTGCCCATGGGCCTGTGCGGGCTGATTTCCGGCATTGCCCAGGGGAAAACCGCCGTAGCCGCCATCCATCTCACCGGCAAGCAGCCCGACGCCGCCGGCAAGGGCATCACCATGACCGCCCTGGTGGAAACCTACGCCATTCTGGCTTTGCTGATCTCCATTCTGCTGGTGTTCGGCGTGACGCTGTAAGCAAAGGAGCGTCCAGATGGGAGTGGAAGGAATTTTAGAGAAGATCCGGCAGAAGTCGGACCAGGAGTGCCGGGAGATTTTGGAAACCGCCCGGCAGCAGGCGCAAGACCAGCGGCAGCAGGTGCTGGAAACGGCCCGGCAGCAGGCCCAAAGGACGGTGGCCGGCGCACAGGCCCAGGCGCAAGCGTTTCTGTTGGGTCAGGCCCAGCAGCTGCGGCTGGAAGAAAAGATCGCCCTGCTCAATCAAAAACGGGAGCTGCTGGATCAGCTGAAAGCCAAGGGCCTGGAGGACTTTTCCAAGCTGGAACCGGCGGTGTGGCATTCCCTGTATTTCCGGCTGGTGAAACAGCAGAACATGACCGGACCGGTCACCGTTTGCTGCACCCCTCATACCGCCGAGAAGTATTCCCTGACGGAAAACTGCCGGATGTGGCAGGCCCAAAGCGGGGGAAAAGCCACCTATCGGCTGGACACCAGCCAGGGCCCTCAGCTGGGAATTTGGCTCATGGGAGAAACCTACGACGTGGACCTGTCCGCCCAGGCCCTGCTGGACCGGCTGTTTGAACTCCATCAAACCAAGCTGGCGGACAGTCTGTTTGAGCAAAAGGCGGGAAGCGCATGAAACAGGAACAAGTCTTTGGGGGCATCTCCTATGAGTATGCCATCGGCTGCATCCAGGCCAGCTCCCGCCCGCCTTTGAGCAAGGAGCAGTGGAATCGGTTCCAGTCCGGCAGCTTTTCCCAGGGGCTGGGACTGCTGGGGGAGCTGGGCTGTCCCGTCCGGGACAATTTCCTGGAGGCCTTGGAGGAGGACTGGCAGAACACCGCCGCCTTCGTCCGGGAAATCTCTCCCCAGCCGGAGCTGACCCAGCTGCTGTTTTTTGAGGAGGACGCCTTAAATTTAAAGCTCTGCCGCAAGGCGGTGCTGGGAGGGCTGTCCCGAACCGAACTGCCGGTGCAGCCGGGAAGCTTGGAACCGGAGCTGCTTTGGGTCTGCGCCGAAAACAACGATTATTCTCTGCTGGGGGAAGAGCTGGAACAGGCTCTGGCCCCCTTGCAGGACACCACCGATCCCTGCCGGGTGAGCTGCGTCATCGACAACGCCTTTTTCGCCCGGGCCAAATCTTTGGCCAAGCAGGGGAGAAGCCCCTCCCTGGTGCAGCTGCTGGAGCAGTACGGCCAGGGGAAAAACCGGCTCACTGCCTGGCGGCTGGACCGGCTGGGCATCACGGACCGCTCCTTTGCCTTTCTCCCCACGGAGGAACCGGCCCAGGAGCTGCCGGCCGGCATTTCCCAACAGGAACTGCTGGAGCAGGTCCATCAGGCAGTGAACGCCGCCCTGGAAGAAGCAGACTGGGGGGACCCTATGGGGGTCATCGCCGGGTACTTCTTCCAAAAGAAGCTGGAGTACCGGGCGCTGGGCCGGTTGCTCTGTGAAAAGAAAACGGCAGGAGGGAAGGCAGGATGAACACCCTAACAACCGCCGCAGTGGGAACCCAGGAATCGGTGGCCCTGTTTCGGGCAGCGGGCATCCACACCGTGACGGCCCAAACCCCGGCCCAGGCAGGGCAGGCGGTGCAGCAGCTGGCGCAAAACGGCTGCCAGGTGATCTTTTTAGGGGAGAGCTTGGCTCAGCAGCTGGAAGAACTCTGCGGGGAATACCGCAGCCAGCCCTACCCGGTGATCCTGCCCATTCCGGAGCCGGGGAACAGCAGCGGCTATGGAAGAAAAGCGGCCCAGGCCAATCTGGAAAAGGCCATCGGCGCCGGTTTAGCGGAGGAAACGGAAGAAGGCGGTGCCGGATGGAACTGAAACAAGTAGGACAAATTGAAAAAGTAGCAGGCCCCCTGATTGTGGCCAAGGGACTGCCCGGCCTTTCCATGCACGAAGTGGTGCGGGTGGGAAACCAGGGACTCATCGGGGAGGTCATTGAACTGCGGGGGGACCGGGCCTCGGTGCAGGTCTATGAGGACACCCAGGGAGTGGGCCCCGGAGAACCGGTGGAACCCACCGGACAACCCTTGACGGTGGAGCTGGCCCCCGGACTGATGGAAAGCATCTTCGACGGCATCCAGCGGCCCCTGGTGGGGCTGTACCAACGGGATGGGGACCGGATCCTCCGGGGCGGCGCCATCCCCAAGCTGGACCGGGATAAGCAGTGGGACTTTGTCCCCGCTGCCCAGGTGGGACAGACCCTGCAAGCCGGGGATGTGCTGGGCACAGTGCAGGAAACCCCGGCGGTGGTGCAGAAAATCATGGTGCCACCAGGGGTGTCCGGCACTTTGGAATGGCTGTATCAGGGGAAGGCCACCATTGTGGACCCCATCGCCAGAATCCGCACCCCCGACGGCAGGGAGAAGGAACTGCCCATGCTGCAGCAGTGGCCGGTGCGGCAGCGCCGTCCCTACGCCCAAAAGCTGCTGCCCAAAGAACCGATGGTCACGGGACAGCGGGTGATCGACACCCTGTTTCCCATTGCCAAAGGGGGCATTGCCTGTGTGCCGGGGCCTTTCGGTTCCGGGAAAACGGTGGTGCAGCACCAGTTGGCCAAGTGGGCGGACGCGGATTTGATCGTCTATATCGGCTGCGGGGAGCGGGGCAACGAGATGACCGACGTGCTCCAGGAGTTCCCCCAGCTGCACGACCCCCGCACCGGACTGCCCTTGATGAAGCGGACGGTGCTGATCGCCAACACCTCGGATATGCCGGTGGCGGCTCGGGAGGCCTCCATCTACACCGGCATCACCATTGCGGAGTATTTCCGGGATATGGGCTACCGGGTGGCGGTGATCGCCGACTCCACCTCCCGCTGGGCGGAGGCGCTGCGGGAGATGTCCGGGCGGCTGGAAGAGATGCCCGGGGAAGAAGGCTATCCCGCCTACCTGTCCACCCGGCTGGCGGAGTATTACGAACGGGCAGGCAGCGTGGTCTGCCTGGGCAGGGAAGGACGGCAGGGGGCCATCACTGCCATTGGGGCCGTTTCCCCGCCGGGGGGCGATACCAGCGAACCGGTGAGCCAGGCCACCCTGCGGATCGTGAAGGTGTTTTGGGGACTCAGCGCCGAACTGGCCTACCAGCGGCATTTCCCCGCCATTGACTGGCTGAAAAGCTACTCCCTCTACGAGGACCGTTTGGGGGATTATTTCGATACCCAGGTTTCCCCCCGTTGGCGCAGCCAGGTGGCCGAGACCAGAGCTTTATTGCAGCGGGAAGCGGAGCTGAATGAAATCGTCCGGTTGGTGGGCTTTGACGCCCTGGGCCGGAAGGAACAACTGATTTTGGAAACCGCCCGGATGATCCGGGAGGACTTTTTGCAGCAGGACGCCTTCCGGGAAGTGGACCGCTACACCTCCCCCAAAAAACAGGCCCAGATGCTCCAGGTGATCCTGTCCTGGTATCGCCACGGCCTGGACTGTCTGCAAAACCGGCAGCTTTGGCAGGAGCTGCACCAGCAGGAGCTGCTCACCGCCATTGCCGGCATGAAGTACCAGCCGGAGGATCGGTGGGAGGGAGTGGTCACCACCCTGCTGCACCAACTGGACACTTTGTCCCAGGAGGAGGAGGAAGGACTGTGAAGCGCGACTATAAAATCATCCGGGAGATGGTGGGCCCCTTGATGCTGGTGGACCAGGTGGAAGGGGTCACCTACGACGAATTGGTGGAAGTGCGCTCCAAGGACGGCTCTCTGCGGCTGGGCCGGGTGCTGGAAGCCCAGGGGGACACCGCCCTGGTGCAGCTCTTTGCCGGCACCCAGGGATTGGAGCTCACCGGCACCAAAGCCCGGTTTTTGGGCCACGGCCTGGAACTCACCGTCTCCCCGGACATTCTGGGCCGGGTGTTTGACGGCCTGGGTCGCCCCATCGACGGAGGCGGGGCGCTGCTCTCCGATACTCGCTTAAACATCAATGGCGCCCCCCTCAACCCCGCCGCCCGGGACTATCCCGCGGAGTTCATCCAAACCGGCATCTCCGCCATCGACGGGCTGAACACCCTGGTCCGGGGGCAGAAACTGCCTATCTTTTCCGGCTCCGGCCTGCCTCACGCCCAGCTGGCCGCCCAGATTGCCCGGCAGGCCAAGGTGCGGGGGGAAAACGAAACCTTCGCCGTGGTGTTTGCCGCCATCGGCATCACCTTTGAGGAGGCGGAGTTTTTCCGGGAGGACTTCCGGAACACCGGTTCTTTGGAGCGGTCGGTGCTGTTTTTGAATCTGGCGGACGACCCGGCGGTGGAGCGGATCGCCACCCCCCGGATGGCCATTACCTGTGCGGAATATCTGGCCTACACCCTGGGAATGCAGGTGCTGGTGATCCTCACCGATATGACCAACTACGCCGAGGCCCTGCGGGAGGTGTCCGCCGCCCGGAAAGAGGTGCCTGGCCGGCGGGGCTACCCCGGCTATCTCTACACCGACCTGGCTTCTTTGTACGAACGGGCGGGACGGATCCGGGGAGTGAAGGGCTCCATCACCCAAATCCCCATCCTCACCATGCCGGAGGACGACAAAACCCACCCCATCCCCGATCTCACCGGCTACATTACCGAAGGGCAGATCATTCTGTCCCGGGATTTGTTCCGCAAGGGGATCCAGCCGCCCATCGACGTGCTGCCCTCCCTGTCCCGGTTGAAGAATAAGGGGATCGGCAAGGGGAAAACCCGGGAGGACCACGCCGACACCATGAACCAGCTCTTTTCCGCCTACGCCCGGGGCAAACAGGCCATGGAACTGGCGGTGGTGCTGGGAGAATCGGCGGTGTCTCCCATGGACCGGCAGTACGCCGCCTTTGCGGAAGCCTTTGAGCAGCAGTACGTCTGCCAGGGCTACCACACCGACCGCAGCATGGAAGAAACCCTGTCCATCGGCTGGAAGCTGCTTTCTATGCTGCCCAGATCGGAACTGAAGCGGATCCATCCCGAATATCTGGAAACCTATCTGCCCAAGGAAGGTGATGCCTTATCGCCACCGTAAATCCCACCCGGCTGGAACTGGACAAAACCAAAAAGCGCCTGGCCACCGCCCGGCGGGGCCATAAACTGTTAAAGGACAAGCAGGATGAAATGGCCCGGCAGTACATGGTTTACCACCGCCGCTGGCTGGCCCTGTACCGGGAGGTGGAGGGGGCCTTGGGACAGGCCTCCCGCTCCATGCTGCTGGCCCAGGCGGAGATGGGGCAGGCGTCCCTCACCGAAGCGCTGCTGCTTTCCGCCGCCGGCCGGGAGCCGGACTGCGCCACCACCCATCTGATGAACCTTTCGGTGCCGGAGATTTCCTACCAGGCTCCCGAAACCGGCATCGGCTACGGCTTTGCCTTTACCTCCCTGGAACTGGACGGGGCGGTGCAGGGGCTGCAGCAGCTTCTGCCCAAGCTTTACGAGCTGGCCCAGGTGAATAAAATCTGCGAAATGCTCTCCGATGAAATGGAGCGTACCCGAAGGCGGGTCAACGCCCTGGAATATGTGATGATCCCCCAGATGGAGCAGACCATCCGCACCATCTCCATGAAGCTGGAGGACAATGAGCGCTCCAATCTCACCCGATTGCGGAAGGTGAAGGAGATGCTGGCCCGGCAGCAGGGGTAACGGACAAAAAAGAACAGTTACCGGAACTTTCGATCTTCCGATGGCTGCAGACTGTAGAAAAAG
>DXWR01000046.1 GCA_019416775.1 Oscillospiraceae bacterium
ACCCAAAACAGCTCCCAATGAAGAGCCGTTCTTCAACAGTTTTATTATAATGCAGAAATTGCCATTTTGCAAGAGAATTTCAGCCGTTCCGGTGCACTTTCCGGTTCGGTGAAAAAGGAAGGGAAAAATGGAAAAAATCGATGAAGGAAATGACGGAAAACCGTTTGTCTTTCCCTCACATCTCTCCCCCAGGTTATTCGGGGCGGCCGGGCCTTTCTCCAAGCAGCAAAAAGGGAATCGTTTCCTTCTTGCAATCCTCAGAATTCGTTTGCTCGGTTTTTGCCGCCAGGCAAAATTGCGGCCCTGCTTATGGCCGCAAAGAGCGAACCGATTCGTGCATCTCGAAAACCCATTCCCCTACTGCAATCTTCAGCATAAGATTTCCCCTGGTTTTTGCGAAGCAAAATGACCGGCCGGACATTGGCCGGTCAAAGGGGAATCCTTGTTCCCCTGCTGCAATCCTCGGAATTCGTTTGCTCGGTTTTTGCCGCCAGGCAAAATTGCGGCCCTGCTTATGGCCGCAAAGAGCGAACGTATAAACATCAGTTCACTGATGTTTATAACAGACAGCAATCACGTCCGGTCCAATGTTGATGGAGATGCAGGCGCCGATGTGCACCGTCTCTACCGGCGGATAGCCCAGTTCCTTTTCCAACGCTTTGGAAAGCAGAAGCGCCTGCTGCTGGCTGTGTTCACTGCCGCAGACCACGCTGTAAGGGGTTTTGGGGATGATGCTGTCCTTGCAGGCATTCACCAAATAGGGGATAATGGCCTTTTCTCCCCGAACCTTGGCCACCGTTTCCGGTTCCCCGTTGGCGAAGAGGATGATGGGTTTCAGCCCCAGCAGTTCCCCCACAAAAGCGGCGGCACAGCTCACCCGGCCGGATTTCTTGGCATAGGCCAGGGTGTAGGGGGCAGCTAGGGCCACGCAGTGGCTCATCCAGTCCTTAAGCCAAGCCACGATGTTCTGGGGAGTCTCGCCCCGCTGGGCCATTTTGGCCGCTTCCACCACCCCGTAGCCGTAGGCATAGGTGTAGGTGCCGGAATCGATGACGGTGATGCTCACCTCGGGGTGGGCTTCCATGACGGTTTTGGCCGCTGCCAGGGCGTTTTGGTGGGTGGCACTGCCGGCCGCATTGATGGAAACGTAGATCAAGTCGGTGTACCCTTCCCCAATGGCCTGGGTAAAGGCCTCCTCAAATTGGAAGGGAGTGATTTGGGCGTGGGTGGGGAGCTTTTCCTGGCTTTCCAATACCTGATACCATTCGTCAGGGGTAAAATCCACCCGTTCCAAATACTCCTTGCCCTCCACGTTAATGGGGAAATGGAACATGCCGATGCCGTACTGATCCTCGTAACCCACAGGAAGGTCGGATGCGGAATCGGTAAAGATCTTAACTTTGCTCATTTCAAGATTCCTCCTTGTTTCTCGCCGCCGGGAAGGTCTTCCCAGCGGTATTTGGTAAGTTGGCCCTGTTCCTCCAAATCGGGAAAGTCCCACTGGCGCAGCACCTCATAAGCGGAAAGGGCCACGGTGTTGGACAGGTTCAAGCTGCGAAAGCCCTGCCGCATGGGCACCCGCACTGCTTCCCCCGGATGGGCCGCCAGCAGCTCTTCCGGCAGGCCGGCATCTTCCCGGCCGAACACCAGGTAAACACGTTGGGGATAGTTCTGCTTGGCGTAGCACTGCCGGCCTTTGGTGGTAAAGTAGAAAAAGGGGCCGGGGTTTTTGGAAAAGAATTCCTCCAAATTATTGTAGATGGTCACATCCAAAGCGTCCCAGTAGTCCAGCCCTGCCCGCTTGAGGTGCTTGTCATCCAGCACAAAGCCCAGGGGCTGAACCAGATGGAGCCTGGCCCCGGTGACGGCGCAGGTCCGGGCAATGTTGCCGGTGTTTTGGGGAATCTGGGGCTCCACCAACACCAAATTGAGTTCGTATTCCAATGATTTTCCTGCCTCTTTTCCTGCTATTTGGCTCTATCATACCAAAATTTTCCCTAAAAAACAACTCAAGCCCCGCTACTTTTTGCATCAAAACAAAAATATCCCGGTTATTTTACAGATTCGTAATACATTTTTGAGGCGGTTAGAGTAAAATCTGTAGATGATACAGTATCGTCTTTCCGCCGATGCTGTAAATTTTCCCCTTGACCGGCCAATGTCCGGCTGGTCATTTCGCTTTCTGCGAAAGCCAGGGGAATCTTGCTCTGAGATGCGTGGGTGCGAACCGTTCTCTCGCCGGAGAATATCCCGGCAAAGTCTTTCCCCGTGGGGAAAATAAATGAAAAACAAATTTGCACTTGCTGAAAGGAGAAATTCTTTGTTTGGCTATATCCGGGCGATCAAGCCGGAGATGAAGTGCTTGGAATACGACCTATACCGGGGCGTGTACTGCGGACTGTGCCGGCAGCTGGGCAAGGACTACGGACAGTTTTCCCGTTTTTCTTTGACCTATGACTGCACCCTGCTGGCTATGCTGGGGCTGGCCCTCACCGGGGACACCGGCAGCCAATTCCGCTGGCAGGCCTGCATCGCCAGCCCGCTGAAGAAAAAATGGATCCACGCCTACCACCCCATGCTGAGTTACGCCGCAGCCGTAGATGTGCTGCTCACTGCGCAAAAGATTGAAGACGGGGTGGCAGATTCCTCTCTGGGCAAAAAAACCGCCCTCCTTTCCCTGCTGCCGGCAGCTCGCCATATGGCCAAAAAGGCAGCCAGGCAATATCCTCAGCTGGGGGAGGTCGTAGCCCAATACGCCCAAAGCCAGCAAACTCTGGAAGCCCAAGGCTGCGCCAGCATCGACCGGGCGGCGGATCCCACCGCCAAAGCCTTAGCGGGGATCTGCCGGGGCCTTTCTCAAGATCCGGCGGTGCAGAAGGTGCTGGATCGATTGGGATACCACCTGGGCCGGTACGTCTATCTGATGGATGCCGTGGACGATCTGGAAGAAGACCGAACCAAAGGCAGCTACAATGTGCTGCTGCTTCGCTTTCCGGAGGAAACGGAGGAACAGATCCGGGAGTACGCCCGGCAAACCATCAACGCCTCCATCGCCCAGGTTGCGGCGGCCTACGAGCTGTTGGACCTAAAGAACTACCGCTCCATTTTAAATAATATTGTATATCTGGGACTGCAAACACAACTGCGTCTACTCCTGCAACCCTCCTGTCCCAAAAGAAAGGAACTGCCTGATGAACTCACCCTATGACATTCTGGGAGTGTCTCCCAACGCCACCGACGACGAGATCCGCAAAGCCTACCGGGAATTGGCCAAAAAGTACCACCCGGACAACTACGCGGATTCTCCTTTGAAGGATACCGCTGAGGAAAAGATGGCCCAGATCAACGCTGCCTTCGACCAGATTATGGCACAGCGCCGGGGAGGCGGTCAGAGCAGCCAGCAGGGCTACGGCTACCAGAATCAAAACAGCTACCAAAACGGCAGCCGGTTTGCGGACATTCGCCAGATGATCAACCAAGGCCGCTTCGAGGAAGCGGAAGAGGTGCTGGACGGCGTGGCCGGCAACGCCCGGGACGGAGAATGGTATTTCTTAAAGGGCAGCATCTTTTACCAGCGTGGCTGGATGGACGACGCCTTCCAATACTTTTCCACCGCTTGTCGGATGAACC
>DXWR01000047.1 GCA_019416775.1 Oscillospiraceae bacterium
CCGCAGCGCCGGAACCGATCGCAGCCCCGTAACCGATCGCAGCGCCGGAACCGGCCGCAGCCCCGAAACCAGTCGCAGCGCCGGAACCAGTCGCAGCCCCGGAACCGGTAGCGGCCCCGGAACCAGTCGCAGCCCCGGAACCGGTCGCAGCGCCGGAACCAGTCGCAGCGCCAGAACAACCGGCAGCTATTCCGGAACCCCGGACCTTGACTGCAGAGGAACTGCTGGACCCCTCTGCTTCCCGCCGTCAGCCTCCGGAAGGTTATGTCCAACCGAAAGAACCCACGGGAGTGGTTTATCCTCAAACCCAGCCGGAACCTTTGGACCCCGCCGCGCCCATCCAGGAACCGGCTCCCAGCCAGGTCACCCGGGAGATTCCCCGTCCGGTGACCCGTGAGATTCCGATACCGGATCAGCCTACCATGGCCTATCAAGTGCCGGTTAAACAGTTTACCCAGTCTCAGCCTGTCGCCAGTTCGCAAACTGCTCCTATGCAGCCTCAGCCGGTGACCCAGCCTCCCAAGGCATCCCCGGTTAAGGCGTTGGCTCAGGTGTTTGGTTGGATCAGTTTTGGGCTTTATGTCATCTCCCTGCTGGTGTTGCCGGTGGCCGGTATGCTTACCGGTTTTTTTGGATGGCCTTCTACGAACAGCATCTTTTTGGGTTTGGCCCTGTTGTGCGGCATGGTGATGCTGCTGGGCTCCTGTCTGTCCATTGGCCGCAGCCGGGTTATGACCTTGGTAGGAATGTTGTTGTCCGCCGGACTAATGGGAATGCAGCTGTTTTACAACTACTTCCAAAATGGGTTGGCGTTGCTTTTACTGCTGCTGCTCACCGCCGGAGTGTTGGCTCTGGTCGCCGGTTTTATCGGGGTGTTTGCCCGTCCTCGGAAGAACGCTGTGGGTGTGATCGTGGTGACAGTGGTATTTACTGTGCTCTGCCTGCTCTGTTTGGCGGCCTGGGTGGTCACCGGAGGGCTGTCCCAGCTGCTGGGCCTGCCGGTGCTGTTTACTCTGTAATTATACTTTACCGCATTTTGAAACCGCAGTTTCCCCTGCGGTTTTTTTGCGTACAAAAAGAGAGCTGACCGAAATGGTCAACTCTCCCAAACGTATGGCTTTTAAGAATTTTTTAGGCAGGTTACCGGCAGATCAACACGCCGTAGCCGTTCTTCCGGCGGTAAAGTACTTTGGTGTCCCCGTCCTCGTCCAGGTAGACGAAGAAGGAATGGCCCAGCATCTCCATCTGAACGATGGCTTCGTCATCGGTCATCATCATCAGCTCCACCTGCTTGGTGCGTTGGATGTTTTCGCTGGGTTCGTTGTCTTCCCAGTCGCTTTCCGCCGCCAGTTCTTCCATGGCGTTGGCCAGGCTGTCCAGGCCGCTTTTGCGCTTTTTGTCCACCAGGCTGGTCTTGAGCTTGCGCAGCTTCCGCTTCAGGTCATCTACCGCCATGTCGATGGCAGGCTGGATCTTATCCGCCAGCGCCTCTCCCCGGATAAAGCTGCCTGCGTCCACTACCGTGATGTCGCACTGGTAGTCGCCGCTGTGCTCCCGAGTCAGGGTGACGTTGAAGGCCGCCGTCTGGGGCAGCATTTTTTCCACCCGGCGCAGTTCCTTGGCAATGCCGTCTTTGGCGCCCTGCTTTAATTCAAAGCCTCTCGCAGAAATGTTAATCATACTTAGACCTCCTTGTGGCCCCCCGGTTCTGTGTCCGGGGAAGCGGTTCTGTCTTTATTATACAAAATTTCTGCCAAAATTACCAGATATTTTTGTAAAATTTTTTCCAGAGGCAAAAAGGCTAGGATTTTCCTGTTTTAGCTCCAGAGAAGCAGAACCAAGTTTTTCTCATTTGTTTTGAGGAAATTTGTATTGGTTTGTACAAAAAAACAGTGGTTTTGGCCTATGGGTGAAGGGGGATTTTTTGCCTCCGGCTTACTTATTTCCATCTGCTGCGAAAGGAGTTAACCTATGAAATCTGCACCGGTATTGAACCTCTACGTCCGCATTCCCGATCAACTGCTCACCACTCTGCTGGAGGACGGCATGGACCTCACCGACGTATACCTGCTGGGGTATTTCCGCCGGGGACTCCACGGCCAGGGCTACAGCTTCCAGGGAGACAAGTTCCTCTCCGGGCTGCTGCACATCAATCCCCGGCAGATCCAGCGTCACATCCGAAAGCTGGAGGAAAAGGGTTATCTCACCCGCTGCCATGACCGCCATGCCATGGGTTACCGCCAGATCTATCTGACTCCCAAAACCGAAGCTCTCTTCGGCACACTGCGGTCTTGCTGAGTTTTCAACAATTTCGGTTTGCCGTTGTCGAAAAAACAGGGATCCTTTTGGATGGTGTCGGTAGGCCCATCGTTGAAATTCAAAAGTTTTCAACATTAAAATTGTTGAAACGGTTGAAAAGGCCTGGAATGTCTTAGAAATTTTCTACGTTTTTTCGGGGTTGACAGGATTGATTGTTGAAAACTTGTTGATCAATGTGAAAAACCGAAGATTTTCAAAAAACCAAGGTGGATAAATCCGGGTTTTCCGCAAGAAAAAACAGGGTTTTCAACAAAAAATTGTTGAGTAATGTAAAAAAG
>DXWR01000048.1 GCA_019416775.1 Oscillospiraceae bacterium
GGCAAGGGCCGATGTGGGAATCGCCATCGGAGCGGGAACAGACGTGGCGATCGAGAGCGCGGACGTGGTGCTGATGAAAAATGACCTGTTGGATGTGGTGACAGCGATCAGCCTGAGCAAAGCGGTGATCCGCAACATCAAGGAAAACCTGTTCTGGGCCTTTTTCTACAACGTCATCGGCATTCCCATTGCCGCCGGCTGCTACTACGCCGCCTTCGGGCTGCTGATGAACCCCATGGTAGCGGCCCTGGCCATGAGCTTCAGCTCGGTGTTTGTGGTGGGCAACGCACTGCGGCTGCGCTTTTTCAAGCCAAAACACGGTTCTGCGGTACCGGCCCAAGCCGCCGCCCCAAAACCGGTGTTCCCATCCCCGACAGCTCCCGGCCCCTGTCCGGCCGGCGGCTGTCCCATCCAAACCAACCAAATTGTAGGAGGTAGTAAAACCATGAAAAAACAACTGAAGGTAGAAGGCATGATGTGCCAGAACTGTGTCAAACACGTGACCAAGGCCCTGGAAGGGGTGCCCGGCGCCACCGACGTGCAGGTGAGCCTGGAAAACAAGTCCGCCACCGTCACAGTGCCGGAAATGACCAGCGACGACGTGCTGAAGGCGGCTGTGGAAGAAGCGGGCTATGAAGTGACGGAGATCCGGGACCTATGAAAGCGGACAAGGAAAAAATCGCCCGTTCCATTAAAATTGCCCGAGGGCAGCTGGACGGGGTGCTGCGGATGATTGAGGAGGACCGGTACTGTGTGGACATCTCCAACCAGATTTTAGCCACCCAGGCCATCCTGAAAAAGGCCAACCAGGAAATCCTCCACGCCCACATCCGCAGCTGTGTCCGGGAGGGGCTGCAAACCGATGAGCCCAACCCCAAATTGGAAGAGGCCCTTTCCCTGTTGGAAAAACTGATCCCTTAACCGAGAAACACCGGTGTGTTCCCATTGCGGCGCGCCGGTGTTTTTTTCTAGGCAGAGTTGTTTTTTGCAGAAATCTGTGGTATAATGATTGTTGTAACAATCATGGAGACTGTAGAAAAAGTAAAGTTTAGGTCAAGCCTTTTAGGAAAATAAGATCTTAGATCGTTTTTCCGAAGGACTGGTGGGGTTGCAAGGGGCAAAGCCCCTGCAATGGAAATCTTTGATTCTAAAAACTCTTTCTTCGGCCTTGTTTTTGTAAAAAAGTTGTGGAAATAGTGATTCGGAATCCGCCCGTCCAAAGGCGTAAAGCCGAGGACGGGTCAATTCGGAAACATCTGAATCCTTTTTCGACAAACTGAATGATTGTTAGAACAAGGATGGTTCCCGCTTTGCCCAAAAAAGGCGGCATTTCGCCAACCGGCGAAACCCAGTGGAACCCCAACGGATTTTCATGGCAGCGGACCCCCAAAACCATGCTGCTGCACCAGACGACCCAACAGAGGATGGAGATTTCCTGCCCGGAAAAGGAGAATACAACATGAAGGAAGAACACAACCCTATCGAAGAATACAACGCCATCCAGCAGCAGCTCAGCCAGGTCCCTCCCGGCGCCGTTTTGTTCCAGCGCCAGGACGATTTGCTCCCCTCCCCCTCCTGCCGGCAGTTGGATGTTCCCATCCAGGGCAAGGGGCGCATCCAATTCCAGTCCCTGCTTCCCGGGGCGGAGCTGTCCTACCACTGCTACGCCGCCCAGCAGGTCTCCTTCCACCATCCGGTCCAAGAGGATGTGCTGCAGATTCACTACTGCATTCAAGGCCGGGTGGGCTGGAATACGGGAGAGGGGGTAGAAGTATACCTGGGTCCCGGAGAGGTGTGCATCCACTCCATGGAAAACCCCGCCGATTACCGCTTGACCTTCCCTCAGGGGTACTGCCAGGCCGCCTCCTTGACCATCCATCTCCGCCAGTTGGAGCAACAGGGCCTGAACAGCTTTCAAAAGCTGGAACTGGACTACCAGGGAGTGTACCAAAAGCTCTGCCGCAAGGGGATGCCCCTGGGGCTCTACCCCCGATCTGATATGGAGAACTTGTTTTCCACTTTGTGCAACCTGCCGGAAGAGGAAGCATACCGCAAGGCCCTTTGCAAAACCAGGATGCTGTGGGCGATGCTGATTCTGGACAGCTCCAAGTTTCCTCCCCGCCGGAGTCTCCCCCGCTACGGCGCCCACCAAACCCAGTTGATTCAGCAGATCCGGGATGATCTGGTGCAGCACCCGGACCGGCGGTATTCCACCCGTCAGCTGGCCAAAACCTACCACATCAACAACGACACCCTGAAGCGCTGCTTCAAAAAGGTGTACGGGATGCCGGTTGCCGCCTATGCCAAGGTCTGCCGGATGCAGCGGGCGCAGCAGCTGCTGTGTCAAACCGACGCCGACCTTGCCCACATCGCCCGGCAGGTGGGCTGCCGCTCCCAGGGAAAGTTCACCAGAGCCTTCCGCAAGCACACCGGCCTCCTTCCCGAGGAATACCGCCGGCAGCACCAGACAAGCGCCCTCTGACCCCTGCTC
>DXWR01000049.1 GCA_019416775.1 Oscillospiraceae bacterium
GCATCGGGTTTGGCCAGGTTGGTGAGGTAGGAAATCTCCCCTTTGTGGTTCATCCCCATCTCCACCACCGCCGCCGTTTCCCCTTCTTCCAAGGAAAGCAGGGTCCGGGGCAAGCCAATGTCGTTGTTTAGGTTGCCTTGGGTTTTGCCGGTGGTTTCCCCTGCGGAGAGCACCGTCCACACCATCTCTTTGGTGGAGGTT
The DNA here is from genome assembly GCA_019416775.1 of Oscillospiraceae bacterium. Lineage (GTDB taxonomy): Bacteria > Bacillota > Clostridia > Oscillospirales > Ruminococcaceae > Egerieicola. The sequence goes on from DXWR01000049.1 coordinate 202, forward strand.
TTGCCTACGCTGCCGGTCACTCCCACTACAAAGGGATTCAACCACTGGCGATACCAGCTGCCCAGATTGCCCAAAGCCAATCGAGTGTCTTCCACCAAAATATAGGGCTTTTGGGTGTCCAGTTCCTTGTGGCTCACCACACAAACCGCTCCCTTTTGGTAGCAGTCCTCTATAAAATCGTGGCCATCAAACCGTTCTCCCACAATGGCGATGTATAGGCTGCCCGGCTCCACCTGACGGGAATCGATGGTCACCTGGGTAATCAAACCGGGCACTGCATTTTTTAGTATTCCGCCGCAGCCTTCTGCGGCCTGGGTTAAGGTGAACGCCTTCATGCTTTTTCTCCTTCCCCTTGATGTTCTTCCAGCAACTGCTCCACCACTTCTTTTTCATCGAAATGGATGGTCTTGTCTTTTAAAATCTGATAGGTCTCGTGGCCTTTGCCCAACAGCACAATAATATCCCCTTCCTGGGCGTGGGTCAAAGCATAGTCAATGGCGCTCCGCCGGTCGGTGATCCGAATGTAGTTGGCGTTGGGAGAAAGCCCTGCCAGCACGTCGTCGATGATGGCGTCGGGATCTTCGCTGCGGGGATTATCGGAGGTCACCACCAAGAAATCGGCGTACTGTTCTGCCGCCGCCGCCATTTTGGGACGCTTGGTTTTATCCCGGTCCCCGCCGCAGCCGAACACCGCCACCACCCGGCCTTTAGCATAGCTTTGGATGGAGGAGAGGATGTTCACAATGCCGTCGGGGGTATGGGCGTAGTCCCGCATCACCGTCATGTTGGAATCGGAGTACAGCACCTCACTGCGGCCGCAGATTCCCTTGACTGCTTCCACCGCTTCCAGTACCCGGTTTAAAGGCACTTCCAGCGCCAGCGCCATACCCATGGCGGTCAAAGCGTTTTCCACCGAATAGGAACCGGGGATGGCAAAGTGTACCGGATAAGCGCCTCCCTGATAGTGGAGGGTAAAATGCACCGAATCGGGACGGTTTTCAATCTGATCCGCAAAGAGATCCGCCTTGGGATCGCTCACGGAAAAGGTGGTGAGCCCTTCCGGAAACATCTGCGCCACCCGCTTGCCGTAAGGATCGTGGACATTCACCACCCGCTTTTCGGCATATCCAAACAGCATGGTTTTGGCCTGGAAATAAGCCTCCATGGTTTTGTGATAGTCCAAATGATCCTGGGTCAGGTTGGTGAAGGCAGCGGCGGCAAATTCACAGCCGTACAGCCGCTGCTGCACCAGCGCATGGCTGCTCACCTCCGTTACTGCAAAATCGCAGCCGGCATCCACCATATCCCGCAGGGTTTTCTGGAACAGCCAGGAATCCGGGGTGGTGTTGGGATTGGGAAAGGTTTTGCCGTCATATTCAATTTGGATGGTACCGATCAGCCCGGCTTTATGCCCGGCGTGCTCCAGCACATCCCGCAGAATGGTGGTGGAACTGGTCTTGCCATTGGTGCCGGTGATCCCTGCCAGTTTCAGCTGCCGGGCAGGATGCCCAAACCAGGCGGCACAGAGCAAGGAATACGCCTTAGCGGTATCCGGGACAATCACCTGTTTTTCCAGCCCCAAATCGTGATCCACCACAATGGCCGCTGCTCCCTTTTCCAGAGCAGAAGCGCAGTAGTTGTGGCCGTCGGCTACGGTACCCCGCACAGCGGTGTAGAGAAATCCCGGTTCCACCTTCCGGGAGTCATTGGTAACGCCGGTGATTTCCTCCTCGCCAAACACAAAGGAGGGGGAAAGTTCTAAAAGCAGTTGGCTTAATTTCATGACCATTCTCCTTTTCTCCAAGATTCCGGGGCATTAACCGTCCCGGGTAATGGTGCTGAAGTTGATGTTGACCACACTTCCGGCGGGAAGCTGAGTGCCTTCGGGATAGTTTTGTGAAGTAACCACCGCTGTAGACTGGGGCGTACCTCCTACCCCTTCGTTGTAGCTCACATTCAGTCCTGCCGCTGTCAGGGCATAGTTGGCGTCGCTGGGCCGCATTCCCACCACATTGGGTACCGTACAGGTAGTGGCAACGGTATCGTCGGTGTAGAGCAGGATGGTGCTGCCCTCCGCCATGGCGGTTCCGTTGCGGGGCATCTGATCCAGAACGGTATCGCCGCTGCCGATGACCCGCACTTCAAAGCCGCTGGCTGCGGCATCGGCGGTGGCCGTTTCGATGTCCTTGCCGGTAAGGCTGGGGGCGGTCTTTTCCATGGCGGCAATCTGTTCTGCAGTGAATTCCTTGGAGTAACCCAAATAGGAGAGGGTATCCCCCATAATGGACTGCAGCGCCGGTCCTGCCACGGCAGAGCCATAGTAGCTGCCCAAGGTCAAGTCCGGATCGTCCACCACTACCATAGCCACAATCTCCGGATCGTCTGCCGGAGCGAAAGCGGCGAAAGAACCAACATAGTGGCCGTCCTGGTTATTTTTCTGAGAGGTGCCGGACTTACCGCCGATGCGGTAGCCTTCGATATAAGCGGTGCTGCCGCCGTTGGCGCTGACCATGGCTTCCAGGCATTCCCGCAGTTCTGCGCTGACCTCTTCGCTGATCACCTGGCGCTTTAAGGTGGCGTCGTAGCTCTGCACCACATTGCCGTTCTGATCCAACACCTCTTTCACCACGTGAGGCTGATAGAGGTAGCCGCCGTTGACCGCTGCGGAAATAGCGGTGGCCATCTGAATGGGAGTGACCATGGTGGTCTGGCCGAAGGAGCTGGAAGCCAGTTCCACCGGACCCATATCCGCTTCCGGGATATACAGGTTGCTGGAACCGCCTTCTTCACCGGGCAGGTCGATGCCGGTCTTTTCGGTGAAGCCGTACAGCTCGTAGTATTCCGAAAATTTGTGCACCCCCAGCGCCTGGCCAATCTGGATAAAGGCCGGGTTGCAGGAATTGACATACGCATCCAGCAAGGTCTGAACGCCGTGGCCGGCGGCCAGGTGGCAGCGGAACGTTCTGTCCGCTACCTGCATACTGCCCGAGCAGGAGAAGGTGGTGTTCATATCAATGACCCCTTCTTCCAAAGCGGAAGAACCGGTAAAGATTTTGAACACAGAACCGGGCTGGTAGGTCCAGCTGGTGCATTTATTGTTCCATTGCTGGTACAGCAAATCCGAATTGGTGTAGGTGGTGGTGCTCCCTTCGCTGACCGGCTGGTTCAGCTTGGCCTGCTGGGTGGAGGTGTACAACGTAAAGGGATCGTTGGGATTGTAATCCGGATAACTGGCCATCGCCAAGATCTCCCCGTTGTTCACGTTCATCACAATGGCGCAGGCGCCTCCGGAGGGATTGCGGTCCGCCACCGCCTGATCCAACGCTTTTTCTACGTAGTATTGGATCTGGCTGTCAATGGTGAGCACCAGGCTTTGGCCGTCCACTGGAGCATACTCCGATTCATAGGTGGTGGCGATGGCGTTGCCGTTGGCATCCGCTGCACTGACGATCTTGCCGGGAGTGCCGGTAAGGATATCGTCGTATTCCAACTCAATGCCGCCCAAGCCCTGGTTGTCGCTGCCCACATAGCCGATGACATGGCTGGCCAAATCGTTGTTGGGATAATAGCGCTTGGTGTCCTCAATCAAGGCAATGGCGGTAATGCCGTTTTCCTGGGCAAATTCCCGAATTTTATCCGCTTCGGGCTTTTCCACCTGTTTTTTTACCACTGCATAGCGGTTGGTCTGCTGACATTGCTTGAGCACCGTTTCATAATCCAGTTCCAACGTCTCCGCCAAGAACTGAGCCACCATTTCCTTGTCTTCCGCATCAATGGTCACCGGGCTGAGCTGGACTGTCCATACCGTATAGGACTCCGCCAGCACTTCGCCGTTGGTGTCGTAAATGGTGCCCCGGTCTGCGGGAATGGTGTCCTCACTGAGCTGCTGGGCGTTGGCGTACTCCCGATAAAAAGGATCCGACACCGTTTTGCCCAGATTGTACAACACCCAAACTAACACCAATGCCAATGCCACAGGCACAATCACATTCAATCGGCGCTTCATCCGCCGGTTCATGGCCTCTTTCATGGCCGCCTTCCTTTCCGTCCTTGAGACAGGGGATTCTTTTCATCCTATTCATTTCTCCCCAAAAAAATGGCTAGAGCCAACGACTGTCCCGTGAAGACAGGTTGGCTGACCCATAACCTATGTCCCCGCAGAAAAAGCGGGGTTATCCTGTAATTTTCGCCATCATACTTTCCAACAGATCCACCAACTTGTCCCACCAGGAATCATCCTCTTCCGGCCGGGTTACTTCGTTGCTCCGGTCCACGACAATATACTGTGTCTGACTTTGTTTGGGCTCACTGAGACCCAGCCGGGTTGTGGCTTGGGTTTCGATATTGCTCAAACTGGTCATGGAGTTCAGCTGTAAATTTAACCGGGTGGTTTCACTGGAAAGCACCGAAAGCTCGGTGTTTTTCTCCCGCAGGGTGTTGTTAGCTTCCGCTAAGGTGATCTGGCCGCAAATCAAAACCACGCAAAGCGCCACCACATAAAACATGGTGATCACGGCCATCAAGGCCTTGCTCCGCTTCTTTTTCGGCTTTTGCAGCGGGGAATCCACCCGCTCCAATTTAGCCCGCTTGCGCTGATAGGGCTGATGTGCCGGCTCAAAGGTCCGCAACGCTCTGGCCAGATTATCTGAATGATTCATGGTTACCGCTCCTCTCCCGGAGATGTGTCTAACTTTTCCAGTACCCTCAGTTTGGCACTGTGGCTGCGATGATTTTCCGCCAATTCCGTTTCGGTGGCGGTGATGGGTTTCCGAGTGATTTTTTTGGCCCTTGGTTTTCTTCCGCAGACACACTGAGGAAATTCCGGGGGACAGATGCAGCCGGTACAGTAGTTGGCAAAGGTGGCTTTTACCAACCGGTCCTCCAAGGAGTGAAAGGTAATCACCGCCAGCCGTCCTCCCGGCTTGAGCAGTGAAAAGGCAGCGTCCAATCCTTGGCTGAGCACCTCCAATTCCCGATTGACTTCAATGCGGATGGCTTGAAACACTTTTTTGCAGGGATTTTTGTTTCGCCGTGCCGCTGCCGGATAG
>DXWR01000005.1 GCA_019416775.1 Oscillospiraceae bacterium
ATAAAGAAGCAAAAGACTGCTTGTTTGACGCTTTGGGACGGGTATCTTGCTGCTATACTGGGAAAACTGCTTTTCGAGGGGTATATTCCGCGTGGGATGGCACTCTCTGCAATTGGGCAGATAGTAATTTTTTGCAGGCTCCGGAAGAGATCTATCTGACTTTGATACTTAACCTTCCTATTCGGGAGGTATTGCCGGACACGGAACTGGATCGAGCCGTGAAAGGATATGAAAATAAAACCATGGAGGAATTCCGGAAGGAGGGAAGTGCAACCACAGTAAAAACAGTTCAAAAGAAAGAGGCAGGTGGAAATTATGTCCAATCTCACGACCAAAACCAAAATTAAAGATGCGTTTCGAGAATTGGTGGTTCAAAGTTCCTTTGCTAAAGTAAAGGTGGCGGATATTATTGCCAAAGCCGGGGTTTCCCGGATGACTTTTTACCGATATTACCTGGATAAATTCGCGCTGCTGGAAGAAGTTTGCTTTGACGATTTCAATCTTTTTGTACGGATTTACGGGAAAAACGCCACTTGGAAACAGGTTACCATGAGTATTCTTCAGGTAATACGGGAGAATGGGGAGTTTTACCGAAAAATATTGACGGACGAAGAAGCAAAGCCCTTTTTATTTCAAGCGCAGCACGCGATTTCCAAACAGTATACCGGTAACACTGCGGTGCAAGGAACCAATACGGCATGGGAAGGCACTATCTGCAGTTGGGCCGAGGACGGGTTTCAGGAAACCGCAGAAGAAATTTACCAAACCCTGGTGCTGAATCTTCCCATACGGGAAGTTCTGCCGAACACAGAACTGGAGCAGGCGATCAAGGGGTATGAAAATAAAACTATGGAAGAATTTAAGATTCATCAAGAAAAGCACTCTGAGGATGGGTAAATGAGTTCCCATCAAACCATTCAACCGGGCTGTCACTCCTGAAAAAAATCCATTCCGGCAGTGAAAAACAGGCCATCGCACCAATACCCCGGGCTGTTTGAAAACACAGCGGAAAAAGGAAGGAGATCTATGCCTAGTTTGGCTACAAAAACAAAAATCAAAAAGGTGTTTCGGGAATTGACTGCCCAGCACTCCTTTGCCAAGGTAAAAGTGGCGGACATCATCGCCCAAGCAGGAATTTCCCGCATGACATTCTATCGCTACTACTTGGATAAGTACCATTTGCTGGAGGAAGTACTCTGTGATGATTTTACTCTTTGTGAAAAGATCTACGGAACAAACATCGTCTGGAAAGATTTGGTTATGAGCATCCTTTATGTTATCAGCAATAACAAGCAGTTTTATAAAAGAGTTTTAGAGGACGATGAAGCCAAGGAATATTACTTTGAAGCTTCCCGCCGGATTTCCTGCCGGTACACCGGGAAGATGGTGAAAGACGGGACCTATGTGGCGTGGGAAGGGACCCTTATCCAATGGGCTAAGCATGATTTTCAAGAAACACCGGAAGAAGTATACCGCACATTAGTGTATAATCTTCCTGTCCGAGAAGTCCTCTTCGGGAAGGATTTGGAGAGGGCGATTCAACACTATGAAAACACCACCATGGAGGAATTCAAACGTAGGAACCAAAAATAGTCTCAGGATCGACGAGATGTAAATACAACTTGAGAAAAATGCTGGCGATTTGTGCGGATTGCATAAAATCGCCGGTTTAATTTTGGAATATTGTTAGAAAAGACGAAAAAATGAGACAAAATTTCAGAAGTGTAACCTCTGCCGATACAGACAACTTAATTTGCAAATTGTATTCTTTTTGGATTTTTTGTATCCTGTTTCTAGGAAATACGGGAAGCTGCAGCAAATTCCAATTCCTGGAACAAAAACCGAAAAGAAAGGAAGTAAGTAAACAATGGCGGAATCTGTATCCAAGTACCCTTACCGGGCCCCGAAAAAATATCCCAACAAAGACCTCCACGGCCGGGTTCGGTTTGGTTATATCAGTTACAAGGATTTCAAACGTTTCCAGAAGTTCTGGGTAGATTTGTTTGGCTGGGATATGTTTGAACTGCCCCAAGCCGCAGGCGGGAAAGAACCTGGCAGTGACACTCCCTCGGTGTTGATCGCCACCGGCCCCAGCTATGAAACCTGGGAAGGCGTTGTTCCCGGTCACATGAATTTTCAAGGCTTTTATGCCGAAGACGAACTGAAACCGGTTCATTTTATGATGGAAATCCACATGGACGAGCCGGTGAAGTGCACCGCAGACAAAGTGGTTCAATATGGTGGCACAGTGGTTGGCGAAATCCCGGAAGAAAAGGAAGGCTGGAGCACTTCGTTGACGGTGAGTGACCCTGACGGCAATGTATTGGGACTTTGGCGCTGCCCCTCCTCCCGCACCTGGGATGAAGCGGAAGCCGGCTATGACAAAGATTAACAGAAAGGAGAGAACACCATGAAATACATCTACACCTGCTTTAAATGCGGCTTCCCCTTTGCCGTGGACGAAAGCGAGTGCCCGGAACGCTGCCCCTCCTGCAGCGCCCCCAAATCCCAGTATCTGGTGGAGCCTTGGAACGGCAGCATCGAAAAGCGCCGGATTCACGTGGATCCCCCCGAACCGGATCCCAACTGGGACAAATATGATGTGTCTTACCACCATCCCAAACACTTCCCGGCAAAAACCCGCCATGGACGCGTGCGCCGGTTTGTGATGGAATACAGTGATCCCCAGAAGACCAAGGACTTCTACACCGATGTGTTTGACTGGGATATTGTTCCGGTGGAATGCGATCAGGACAGCGAACGTCCCGAAATGTTCTGTGCTACCGGTCCCGGATTTGAAAACTGGGAGCCCAAATTCCCCTCCTTCGGTTACGGTTTGTTAAAACCCCAGGAAACCGACGATACCGGAGCCTATCCCCGGTTTGTGGTGGAAGTGGACAACATTGATGAGCTTCTGCCTAAAATTGAAGCTTACGGCGGCAAGATTCTCAAGGGTAAGTATGAATTTGATGGTAAGTTCTATGCGGTATTGGAAGACAGTGAAGGTAATCCCTTCTATGTCTGGCAGACCCCGGACGACGTAACCTTTGACGAACCGGAATCCCAGAACTATTACCACTGGGACCGCACACCTCAGTGAAAGGCATTGCGATTGGGTGAGAAGACGATGAAATGCCTAGCACTGGATTTTGGCGGAAGCTCTATTAAATACGCTGTGGTGAATGCCAATGCGGAAATGGAGCAAACCGGAAGCGCCCCGGCCCCACTGGGTTCGGTGGAAGAATTTGTGGATGCGGTGGAAGATCTATACAACCAATATCGGGATGAAATTAGCGGCATCGCACTAAGCCTGCCCGGCGTGATTGATGCCGAAACGGGAGAACATCACGGTTCGGGAGTATACCAAGATCTGTTGACCGGAAAAAACATTAAAAAACTGATCTCTGCTCGCTGCCCGGTGAAGGTGGCGGTGGAGAATGACGGAAAGTGCGGCGCGTTGGCGGAAGCTTGGAAAGGCGCATTGGCAGGGATGAAGGACGGCGCTGTGCTGGTGCTGGGTTCCGGTATCGGCGGTGGTGTGATCGTAGATGGCAAGATCCATCGAGGATTCGGGTTCACAGCCGGGGAATTTTCCTTCATGCTCACCGGCCGGGAAAAAAACATGATGGATGTTGCTTGCTTGAGCGTGGGAATGTTGGGAGTCACTTACCAGATCTGTAAACGAAAGAATCTGGACTTTTCCGTTCAGGACGCCGGAGAAATAATTGCTTCTTTTGACGCTACCCTTGGCGATCGGTATCCCAAATTTGACGAACCGGCCAAGCCGATTAAGGCGGATGGAAAACAGTTCTTTCAGTGGTTAGAAGAGGGGGATCAGGACGTAAAAGAAATTTATCAGGAATTTCTGCATTCCTTGGCAATTTTGGTGGTGAATATCCAGATTTGCCTTGCGCCCCAGCGAATCGTCATTGGCGGCGGACTGAGTAAGGTAGAGCGGCTTTTGCCAGATCTAAAAGAAGAGTTAGAGAAACTCTGCACTGCCTGCAGTATTCCTCAAGCCATGTGGGCAGAGGTTTGTTGCAGTCGTTACCTGAATGAATGCAATCTGTTGGGAGCGGTATACAACTACATCCAACAGTATGGAATGGAATCCTGAAGTTGAGGAAATTCCCTGATTCAAAAGAGTAAATGTGAGGTGAAAATGACGATGAGTGAAAAAACCACCTATCCCCATCCCAA
>DXWR01000050.1 GCA_019416775.1 Oscillospiraceae bacterium
GAAGAAACCAGGGAGCCGGAAGAAACAACCTCCTCCCAGTCCCAGCAGCCGGAAATCGCAACCCCTCCGGCGCCGGAACAAGACGGGGCCCAAAAACCAACCGGAAACCAAGCCCAAACCCGGGACGGGGAAGACCAAGCCGCTGCCCCGGGGGAGGAACCGTCCCAAGCCGCCCCGAAACCGGCCTTCCAGGTGAATTTTAAGGAGGACGCCTTTGAGGAGTTTGGGGAATTGGTGCCCACCCAGCGGGTGGAGCCTGCCCCGGCGGCGGCAGTGCAAAGCAAGCCCAAACGGGGCTGGGTGAAGGTCACCATCACCTTGGTGCTGCTGGCCATCATCGGCTTTGTCTGCACCGTGGTGATTTTGTTTTTGGCGGACATGATGGGGGTCAACGGCAACGGCGATCCCATCACCATCACCGTGGAGCCCAACACCGGGTTAAACGAGGTGTCCCAAACCCTCCACGACGCCGGTGTCATTGAATACCCGGACCTGTTTAAGTTTTACGTCCGGTTTATGGCGGAGGACACCTCCATCCAGTTTGGGGAATTCGAGCTTTCCTCCGATATGGGCTACGATGAGATCATCCAAACCCTCAGCACCTACAACCGTTCGGATCAGATTGTCACCGTCACCATCCCGGAAGGGAGCACGGTGACGGACATCGCCCAGATTTTGGAGGACAACCGGGTCTGCACCAAGGACGACTTTTATCAGGCGGTGAACAGCACCGAGTATCAGTACTCCTTCTTAACGGAGGAAGTGCTGGGCAACACCGGCCGGTATTTCCTGCTGGAAGGCTATCTCTTCCCGGACACCTACGATTTCTACGTCAATGAGCACGCCAGCGAAGTGGTGGAAACCATGCTGGATAACTTTGCCGACCACTACACCAGCGACGTCCGTCAGGCGGTGGAAAACAGCGGCATGAGCTTGGATCAGATTGTGGTGATCGCTTCGGTGCTGGAGGCGGAAGCGTCCGGCAACACCGAGCAGATGGCCAACGTGTCCAGCGTCTACCACAACCGCCTCAGCGATTCCGGCACCTATCCCCGTCTGCAAAGCGACCCCACCACCCGCTATGCGGAAAACGTCATCAAGCCCTTCCTGCTGGAGGACGGCGCCATCGACGAGACGGACCAGGCCCTGCTGGACAGCTACAACACCTACGCCGGTTCCGGCCTGCCTGCGGGCCCCATCAATAATCCCGGCGTGGCGGCGATTTTGGCGGCGGCCCAGCCGGCGGACACCAACTACACCTATTTCGTCACCTCTCCCGACGGAAGCACCTTCCTGTATGCCAGCGATTACCGCACCCACCTGCAAAACTGTGAGCAGCTGGGGATCGACGGAGGGTAAGATGGGCGGATAGCGCCATCTTTGAGAGAAAAGATTCGCGACGGCCTTCTTGAGTGGGTTTCTCAGAGGCCGTCGTGGTTTGTAATATGAAGTTTGGATCAAACCTTTTTAAAGGTTTGTCAGGGGTGCAGGGGGTGACGAAACGTCCAAGGACGTTCCTCAGTCCCATCTTGACGGCCAAATAGGCCGGCCGTCATTTTGCTTCGCAAAAACCGATGGAACAGAACCCCCGCATAGGTGTTTTTTCTGCTTTCCTTCCTACACTCACTTGATGTTGGAAGGGAAGTTGTGGCAAAAAAATCTGGAAACCGCCTGCCCAATGGCGTTAGCCAGGGGCAGGGCAAACTGGAATCATCTGGAGTTGTTTTCCAACCGCTTCCAGCTCGACCGGCTTGTTGCCTACGGCAAGGCAGCCGGCGGTTTCCGGCTCGTCCCTTCCACGGCTGACCCTCAAACATTAGATAGAAGCAAACGATTAGGGAGAAAAGAAACCCAATGCAGGGGCGTTGCCCCCTGCACCCCCACAATCCTTTAAAAAGGGTTGACCTAAACTTTAAGTTTCCCATTTTCTACCAATAAAGGAGCGACCCCATGGAACAAACCATCACAACCCGACCGGAGGTCCTTGCCCCTGCGGGGGATTTGGGGCGGCTGAAGGCGGCCCTGCAATACGGCGCCGACGCCGTCTACCTGGCGGGAAAGGAATTCGGTATGCGGGGCGGCGTGCCCAACTTTGACCCGGACCAGTTGGCCCAGGGCGTGGCGCTGGCCCACCAAAAAGGGGTGAAGGTGTACGTCACCGCCAACACCCTTCAGCGCAACGACGAGATCGACCGCTACCCCCAATTTGTCTCCTACCTGGACCAAATCGGGGTGGATGGGGTGATTATCAACGATATGGGGGCTTTGATGCTCACCAAGCAGATCGCCCCCAACCTGGAACTGCACATCTCCACCCAGTCCGGCATCACCAACTACCAAACCGCCCGGGCCTTCTATGAGCTGGGAGCTAAGCGGGTGGTGCTGGCCCGGGAACTGAGCCTGGAGGAAATCGCCCAGATTCGGGCCAAAACCCCGGCGGACCTGGAACTGGAAGTGTTCGTCCACGGGGCCATGTGTATGTCCATCTCCGGGCGGTGCCTGATCTCCAACTACCTCACCGACCGGGACGCCAACCGGGGCCAGTGCGCCCAGCCCTGCCGGTGGCGGTACCATCTGGTGGAGGAAAAGCGCCCCGGGGAGTATTTCCCCATTGTGGAGGAGCCGGACGCCGGCACCTACATCCTCAACGCCAAGGACCTGTGCATGATCCAGCACCTGGATAAACTGGTGCAGGCCGGGGTGTCCAGCCTGAAGATCGAGGGTCGGGCCAAGTCCGCCTACTATGTGGCGGTGGTCACCAACGCCTACCGCATGGCCTTGGAGGATTACCTGGCCCATCCCCAAAACTGGACCCTGCCCCAGTGGCTGGATGAGGAGGTGCGCAAGGTAAGCCACCGCCGCTACTCCACCGGCTTTTACTTCGGCAAGCCGGACCAGTATTACGACAAAGTAGGGTACATCCGCACCTACGAATCCGCCGCCTTGACCCTGGATTGGCAGGAGGGCTGGCTGAAGGTGGCCCAGCGGAATAAGTTCTCGGTGGGGGAAACCCTGGAAGCGGTGATCCCCGGCGCCCACTTCCTGTCCATCCCGGTGACCGCCTTGGAGGATGAAAACCGCAACCCCATCCCCAACGCCTGCCATGCGGAGATGACCGCCTGGCTCCCCTGCGAAACCAAGCTGGAACCGGGGATCGTCCTGCGCCGGGCCACCGAAAAGTAACGGGGAATCTTTGGATTTACAGTTTTTTTACACCCACCCAGTGGCGAAACAAAGAGAAAAATGGTATAATGATTGCAAAGCCAATCATTCAGAGTGTCGAAAAAGGTTCTGGCGTGGCCTTGGCCCCTTCTGCTGACTGGGGGAGAGAAAACGATAAAATTCGCATTCTTCTTAAATGATACAAATAATATTGTTTTTCTCTCCCTCCGCCCAGCGCTTTGCACTGGCCAACAACGCTTGCGTTGTGCTCCCATCGTCAGAGGGAGGCAAGATTTCCACCGATCCTCGTAGCTTCACAACATTGAGGTTTGTTCGACAAGCTGAATGATTATCAAAGCCAATCATTATGATTCCCCTCTTGACCGGCGCAATGTCCGGCCGGTCATTTTGCTTCGCAAAAGCCGAGGGAAATCCAACAGATTTTCATGGTATACTAAATCAAACGGGCAGGTCCTGCCTGTTTTTGGAATCAGAACGGAGGGTTAAAACAATATGGTTACCATTACCGACAGCATCAAGTATGTAGGCGTCAACGATCACCTAGTGGATCTGTTTGAGGGACAGTATACCGTTCCCAACGGAATGTCCTACAATTCCTATGTGATTTTGGATGAGAAAATCGCCGTGATGGATACGGTGGACATCAAATTCACCCATGAGTGGCTGGACAACCTGGCGAATGTTCTGGACGGCAGAAAGCCGGATTATCTCATCGTCCAGCACATGGAGCCGGACCACTCCGCCAACATCCAGAATTTCCTGACCGTGTATCCCGGCACCACCGTGGTGGCTTCCGCCAAAGCCTTCGCCATGATCGAGAGCTTTTTCGGCACCACCCTGGAAAACCAGAAACTGGTGGTGGGGGAAGGGGATACCCTTTCGCTGGGCAACCATCAGCTGACCTTCGTCACCGCCCCCATGGTCCACTGGCCGGAAGTGATCGTTACCTACGACAGCACCGATAAAGTGCTGTTTTCCGCCGACGGCTTTGGCAAGTTCGGGGCCCTGGATGTGGAGGAAGACTGGGACGACGAAGCCCGCCGGTACTATATCGGCATTGTGGGCAAATACGGCGCCCAGGTGCAGAATCTGCTGAAAAAGGCCGCCGGACTGGACATCGCCATGATCTGCCCCCTCCACGGTCCGGTGCTGAAAGAGGATCTGGGCCACTACCTGAACCTGTACCACCTCTGGTCCTCCTACACCCCGGAATCGGAGGGCATCGTCATCGCCTACACCTCGGTGTACGGCCACACCAAGCGGGCGGTGGAACAGCTGGCGGAAAAGCTCACCCGCAAAGGCTGCCCCAAGGTGCTGGTGTACGACCTGGCCCGGTGCGATATGGCCGAAGCGGTGAGCAGCGCCTTCCGGTACAATAAGCTGGTGCTGGCTACCACCACCTACAACGCCGACATCTTCCCCTTTATGCGGGAGTTCATCGACCACCTCACCCAGCGGAACTTCCAAAACCGCACCATCGGCCTGATGGAAAACGGCTCCTGGGCGCCTTTGGCCGCCAAGATCATGAAGCAGATGCTGGAAAACTGCAAGAAGATCAACTGGCTGAACACCACCGTGAAGATCAAGTCCGCCGTCAACGCCCAGAACCAGGAAGAGCTGGAGGCCATGGCGGAGGAGCTTTGCCGGGAATATATCGCCCGTTCCTCCGAAAGTGCGGATAAGAGCGATATGACCGCCCTGTTCCGCATTGGCTACGGCCTTTACGTGGTCACCTCCAACGACGGGAAAAAGGACAACGGCCTGATTGTCAACACCGTGACCCAGGTTTCGGACAACCCCAATCTGGTGGCGGTGAACATCAATAAAACCAACTATTCCCACCACGTCATCAAGCAGACCGGCAAGATGAACGTGAACTGCCTGTCCATCGACGCCCCCTTCAGCGTGTTTGAAAACTTCGGCTTCCAGAGCGGCCGCACCGCCGATAAGTTTGCCGGCTGGGACACCGTCCGCTCCGACAACGGGTTGATCATCCTGCCCAAGTATATCAACGCCGCCTTTTCCTTGAAGGTGGAGCAGTATGTGGATCTGGGCACCCACGGGATGTTTATCTGCTCGGTGACCGAAGCCCGGGTGATGAGCGACCGGGATACCATGACCTACACCTACTATCTCAATCACGTCAAGCCCAAACCCCAGACGGAAGGGAAGAAGGGCTTTGTCTGCAAGGTCTGCGGCTATATCTACGAAGGGGAGGAGCTCCCCGAAGATTTCATCTGCCCCTTGTGTAAGCATGGCGCAGTGGACTTTGAACCCATTGGGGAATAACTTAAAAGTTTTTGGTGAGAAACATACCGAAGGTTTGTTTCGTTTTTCTACAAAAAGCTGCTGGGGGTTCAGTTCCATCGGCTTTTGCGAAGCAAAATGACGGCCGGCCTATTGGGCCGTCAAGATGGGACTGAGGAACGTCCTTGGACGTTTCGTTGCCCCTTGCAACCCCACAAGTCCTTCGGAAAAACGATCTACGATCTTATTTTCCTAAAAGGATTGACCTAAACTTTACTTTTTCCACCCACCGGCGGCTCTCACAACAGAGGGCCGCTTCCTTGTTTTGTCCCTTACCCAAAACCCAGGGGAAGAAGTTTGTAAGTTTTCTCTAAAATTACAACGAAATTTTTCCTTTTACTTGACGTATGGCCCGAAAAGTACTATAATAAGGTTACATTCAGCTATGGTACTGCCACGGCTTAAAAAACAGGAGGAACAGAACAATGAGATTTTTTATTGACACTGCGGACGTAAATGAAATCCGTGAAGCCAATGACATGGGCATTATCTGCGGCGTGACCACCAACCCTTCCCTGATTGCCAAGGAAGGCCGTGACTTCAACGAAGTCATCAAGGAAATCACCAGCATCGTGGACGGCCCCATCAGCGGCGAAGTGAAAGCCACCACCACCGACGCTGCCGGCATGATCGCCGAAGGCCGGGAAATCGCTGCCATCCACCCCAACATGGTGGTGAAAATCCCCATGACCGCGGAAGGTTTGAAGGCTGTCAAGGTGCTGCATTCCGAAGGCATCAAGACCAATGTGACCCTGGTGTTCAGCGCTGCTCAGGCTCTGCTGGCTGCCCGCGCCGGAGCAACCTATGTTTCCCCCTTCCTGGGCCGTTTGGATGATATTTCCATGCCCGGCATCGATTTGATCCGCTCCATCGCCGAGATCTTTGCCGTACATGACATTGACTGCCAGATCATCTCCGCCAGCGTGCGCAACCCCATCCACGTGATCGACTGTGCCGCTGCCGGCGCCGACATCGCCACCGTCCCCTACAAGGTGCTGATGCAGATGATCAAACACCCCCTGACCGATCAGGGCATCGAAAAGTTCCAGAAGGACTACAAAGCGGTATTCGGCGAATAATTCACCGATCCTTGTTCTTCCAAAAGCGGGCCTGCCTCTCCAGGTCCGTTTTTCTTATCCCAAAAAGAGTAGGAGGGAATGTTGTGAAAGTAGCGATTGTAGGCAGCCGGGATGTGGATTTGTCCCAGCTGGATTGGCTGGACGGGCAGGTGCCTCCGGACTGCGACGGGTTTGTTTCCGGCGGCGCCCGGGGCGTGGACCAGATGGCGGTGCAGTTGGCAGATCAGCGGGGGGTCCCCTGCTGGGAGTATCTGCCGGATTACGCCCGGTACGGCCGGGGTGCGCCTTTGGTGCGCAACCGGGAAATTGTAAAGCAGGCGGATCTGGTGCTGGCGGTGTGGGACGGCAAGTCCCGGGGCACCCGCTATGTGATGGACCAGTGCAAAAAAACCGGCACCGCTGTGCGGGTGTTCCACCCCAACGGCGTCCCCTATCTCCCGATGGAGTGGGAAAAGCCCGCCTCGTCCAACAAAAAGAAGTGACCGGTGAGACCTTCCGTTCCGGCGGTTTTCCCCATTGTTTTCGGAATTTTGCTTGCATTCCGGGAAGGGAACAGGTATACTAGAAGAAAAGCAAAAAGGAGGATCTCCCATGCCGAATTGGCTTGACAATGCAATTTTTTATGAAATTTATCCCCAGTCCTTCCAGGACAGCAACGGGGATGGAATCGGGGATCTCCAGGGCATCATTCAGCGCCTGGACTACATTCAGCAGCTGGGCTGCAACGCCATCTGGCTGAACCCCTGCTTTGACTCTCCCTTTGCGGATGCAGGATATGATGTGAGAAACTACTGCCGCATCGCTCCCCGGTACGGCACCAATCAAGATATGAAACAGCTTTTGGATCAGGTTCACCGCCGGAAAATGCGGTTGATTCTGGACCTGGTCCCCGGCCACACCTCGGTGGAGCACCCCTGGTTTTTACAGTCCATGAAGCCGGAGGAAAATGAGTACACCCACCGTTACCTCTGGACCGACTCCATCTGGGAGGACTTCAACGGGGTGGAAAATACCACCGGCTGTTTGCGGGGCATCTCCGCCCGAAACGGCAGCTGCGCGGTGAACTTCTTCTCCACCCAGCCCGCCTTGAACTACGGCTTTGCCAACCCCGATCCGGCGAAACCCTGGCAGAAGTCCTGCGATTCTCCCGAAGCCCAGGCCACCCTCAACGCCATGATCCAGGTGATGGATTTCTGGCTGAAGATGGGCTGCGACGGCTTCCGGGTGGATATGGCGGGGAGCTTGGTGAAAAACGACCCCGATCAGGAAGCCACCATCCGCCTGTGGCAGAAGGTGCGGGCCTTTTTGGATGAAAACTACCCCGACGCCGCCATGATTTCCGAATGGGGCAACCCCGGCCGGTCGCTGCGGGGCGGCTTCCACATGGACTTTCTGCTCCACTTCGGCCCCTCCCGGTACTGGGAACTGTTCCGGTCCAACGCCCCCTACTTCTCCCGGAAAGGCACCGGAGAGATCGGCGGATTTTTGATGAAGTATCAGGAATTTATCCGGGAATGCGGGGGACAGGGCTTGATTTGCCTGCCCAGCGGCAACCACGACATGGAGCGGATGTCCTACTTTTTGGATGAAGAGGAGAGTAAGCTGGCCTTCCTCTTCCTGCTCACCATGCCCGGCGCCCCCTTTATTTACTACGGGGACGAAATCGGAATGCGGTATCTGGAAGACCTGCCCTCCAAGGAAGGGGGCTATCACCGCACCGGCTCCCGGACTCCCATGCAGTGGGACGATGGGGTCAATGCTGGATTTTCCACCGCAGCCAAGGAAATGCTGTACCTGCCCATCGACCCCAACCCCTTCCGTCCCACGGTGCAGACCCAGCAGATTGCTCCCGGCTCCCTGTACCACACGGTGCAGAAGCTGATCAACCTGCGCTTGGCCCATCCGGCCCTGCAAAGCAACACCCCGGTGGAATTTTTGGCCGGGGAGGAGCAGCCCTATCCTCTGGTGTACCGCCGCAAAAATCAAGAAGAGGACATCATCGTCATTCTCAACCCCTCCAACCAAAGCTACCAGTACACCCTTCCCTGGAAGGAAGAGGAAGTCCAGGTGCTGTATCAGCTGGGCGGGGTCTGCACCTGGAAGGAACGGGTGGTGAACCTGGACCGGGAAACCGGTTTGCTGCTGCTCTACCGTCCCGAGGAGGCAGCCGACCGTTAAAGGAGCGCTGCAAGCTTCGAGGTTTGCATCACAAAATTTAGGTGAGGAGTCTTTTCATGTCATTGCCCTATCATACCATCTTTGTTGTCGTTGCTGCTGCATTTTTTCTCTTTCGGTTTTGGTGTGAACCCAAGGCCTACCGGCTGGTGCTGGCGGTGTGGGCTCCCTGCACCATGATGGGGTATCTCATGGAGGCTGCCTGGTGGTCCTACCTGAGCCTGGGAGTGCAGGCGGCGTTTTTGATTGCCTTTGTTCTGCTGAAGTTTTGGGACAAACACCGCACGGAGGAGGCCAAGTTCACCCCCAACACCCAGAGCCGCACCATCAAAGAGGAATTGGGCCAGTTCAAATCCAAACTTCCGTAAATTAAGTTTTTTTGTTCAGGATCCCTGGATTTTTTCCTTGGGTCCTGAATTTTTTTGAAAATTTTGGTTAGAGCGGGCAAATGCCTATCACAAATTATTCAAACTTTGTGGATAAGCTGTTCATGAAATTTTGCTAAAATAATTGTAAACGCGGATGACTTTGCTCATCCGGCTCCCATAAGATTTGAAAAGGAGGAATCATATTGCTCAATCAAACCCCCAAAAAAACCATGGATGAAATCATGGATTTGTTTGAAGCCTCCAGCATCGGCCAGCCCATCAGTGAGGAACTGTACCGGCAGTATGACGTGAAACGGGGCCTGCGGGACCTGAACGGAAAAGGTGTTTTGACCGGTTTGACCAACATTTCGGAAATCTGCTCCAGCAAAATGGTGGACGGAAAAAGTGTGCCCTGCGACGGGCAACTGTACTATCGTGGTTATGACGTAGAAGATATTGTCAACGGCTTTGTTCAGGAGGACCGATTCGGTTTTGAAGAAACCGCCTACCTGCTGATCTTCGGCAGAATGCCCACCAAGCGCCAGCTGGAAGAATTTGAGGACGTGCTGGCCAGCTACCGCACCCTGCCCACCAGCTTCGTCCGGGACATCATTATGAAAGCCCCCAGCCCGGACATGATGAACACCCTGGCCCGCAGCGTGCTGACCCTGTATTCCTACGACGACAACGCCAACGACATCTCCCTGCCCAACGTACTGCGGCAGTGTCTGGAGCTGATCGCTCTGTTCCCCATGCTGTCGGTGTACGGCTATCAGGCCTACAACCACTATGTCTGCGGCCAGAGCCTGTTTATTCACCAGCCCCAGCCTCAGCTTTCCACCGCGGAAAATATCCTGTACTGCCTGCGCCCGGACCACAGCTACACCAAGCTGGAAGCCCGGCTGCTGGACATCGCCCTGGTGCTCCATGCGGAACACGGCGGCGGCAACAACTCCTCCTTCACCACCCACGTGGTCACCAGCTCCGGCACCGACACCTATTCGGTGATTGCGGCGGCCCTGGGCTCCTTGAAGGGACCCCGTCACGGCGGCGCCAACCTGAAGGTGGTGCAGATGTTTGAGGAGATGAAGCAGCAGGTGGCGGATTGGGACAACGACGACCAGGTCAGCGCCTACCTGACTAAGCTCCTCCACAAGGAAGCCTTTGACCACGCCGGTTTGATCTACGGCATGGGCCACGCGGTGTACAGCCTGTCCGACCCCCGGGCGCGGGTGTTCAAGCGGTTTGTGAAAAAGCTCTCGGACGAAAAGGGCCTGGAAAAGGAGTACCGGCTTTACGAAAACGTGGAGCGGCTGGCCCCTCAGGTCATCGCCAAGGAGCGGAAGATCTACAAAGGGGTTTCCGCCAACGTGGACTTCTACAGCGGCTTTGTGTACCGGATGCTGGGCCTGCCCCTGGAACTGTACACCCCCATCTTTGCCATTGCCCGGATTGCGGGATGGAGCGCCCACCGGCTGGAAGAACTGTCCAACCGGGGCAAGATCATCCGCCCGGCTTACATGAACGTCTGCCCCCGCAGGGAATACTGCCCCATGCCTCAGCGGACCGAAGATTAAACGAAACCATCCCCGGTGTTTCTGCTTTTTCCAGGCGGAAACGCCGGTTTTTTGTTTCCCTGCCCCCCTGAATGGCGTCCCTGGTTTTGGAAAGCAAAATGCCCGGCCGGAGCCTGGGCCGGGCAAGGGGGAAACCGCAATGATGGGCGAAACCGATCCATCCTCCCATAGACAAAACAACAGCGCGCCGGAGCAACAGTCCAGCGCGCTGACCATGTTCAATTTGGTTTTTCAGAAGATGGATAAGGGATTACTGTTCGCGGCGCTTGCGCAGAATCATCAGACCGCCCAGGGCGCCGGCCGATACAATGACCACAACCGTCAGCAGGCCCAGAGGCGCATTGTCGTCGGTCTGGGGGCTGGTGGTGGAGTCAGAGG